>JAZQEX010000040.1:0-13241 GCA_045539215.1 Eubacterium sp.
CGGCATTGCACTGGCTGCTGACCTGATCGATTCCGGGAAGGCATTACAGACACTTGAAACCATGATCACAGTCAGCAATACCCCGCTGCCGGAATAACACGGAGGTGTCTTTATGAACATATTAGACCAGCTTGCAGCTCACGCAGTCGAACGTGTCAAAGCAGCCAAACAGATCACTCCGGCAGAGACCGTGAAACGTCTCGCGCTGGAACAGCCAAAAGGAACCTTTTCTTTTGAAAACGCATTGCGGACCGATGACATCGCTTTCATCTGCGAATGCAAAAAAGCCTCACCTTCAAAGGGACTGATCGCAGAAGATTTTCCCTATCTGGAGATTGCAAAAGCATACGAAGCAGCCGGCGCCAATGCCATCTCCGTTCTGACCGAACCGAAATGGTTCCTCGGCAGTGAGGTCTATCTGAAAGAGATCTCTGACTCGGTCTCCACGCCCTGTCTGCGAAAGGACTTTACCGTCGACGAATATATGATCTACGAGGCAAAGCTTTTAGGCGCTTCTGCAGTCCTTTTGATTTGTGCCATCCTTTCAGAGGAACAGATCAAAGAATATCTCTCCATTTGTGAAACACTTGGACTCTCCGCTCTGGTGGAAGCACACGATGCTGACGAAGTACAGATGGCGATTCGAAGCGGCGCACGGATCATCGGCGTCAACAACCGAAACTTAAAAGACTTTTCTGTGGATACCGAAAACAGCAAACGCCTTCGCGAGATGATCCCTTCTGACATGATCTTTGTCTCAGAGAGCGGGATTACAGGCCCCGAAGACGTGCAGACACTTCGGGAAATCGGTGTCGATGCAGTGCTCGTCGGAGAGACTCTGATGCGGGCAAAAGACAAGACCGAAATGCTGCGTCGCCTTCGCGGGATACAGGAGTAAAAATGGAAGGATTACAAACCAAAATCAAATTCTGCGGTCTGATGCGGGAATGTGATATCCTTGCCGCCAATGAGATCCGGCCGGATTACATCGGTTTTGTCTTTGCAAAAAAGAGCAGGCGTTATGTCGCACCGGATCTGGCAAGGCAGCTGAAAACAGCCTTAGATTCCGGCATCAAGGCAGTCGGCGTGTTTGTCAACGAGACCCCTGAAAAGGTTGCGTCACTGCTGTCGGAAGGCATCATCGACATCGCACAGCTCCACGGTCAGGAAGACGAAGTCTACATCAGCCGCCTGCGCGCCCTTACCGACAGACCTCTTATCCAGGCATTCCGCATCGATCAGAAGGAAGATGTCGAGCATGCCCTGCAAAGCAGTGCCGATTACATTCTCCTCGATTCCGGAGATGGCGGAACGGGAACCGTGTTTGACTGGAGCTTATTAAAAGACATCCCCCGCCTCTGGTTTCTGGCTGGCGGACTGGATTCTGAAAATGTGAAAGAAGCAGTTCTGAAACTACATCCTTTTGCGGTTGATGTCAGCTCAGGAATTGAGACAGAGCAAAAGAAGGACATAGAAAAAATGAGATCATTCGCTGCCAACCTGCGCAGCGCAGAAATAGGAAAGGAAGAACCATTATGACAAATCCAAACGGCCGGTTCGGCATCCATGGCGGTCAGTACATTCCGGAAACACTAATGAATGCCGTCATCGAACTGGAAGATGCTTACAACCGTCTGAAAGATGATCCGGAATTTAACCGCGAACTGACAGAACTCTTAAATGAATACGGCGGACGCCCGTCCAGACTTTATCACGCTAAAAAGATGACCCGTGACCTTGGCGGCGCGCAGATTTACTTAAAGCGCGAAGATCTAAACCACACCGGCGCACATAAGATCAACAACGTGCTCGGTCAGGCTCTTCTGGCTAAGAAAATGGGCAAAACCCGTCTGATCGCAGAGACCGGTGCCGGTCAGCACGGCGTTGCAACCGCAACCGCTGCTGCCCTGTTAGGCATGGAGTGTGTCGTATTCATGGGAGAAGAAGACACGATCCGTCAGGCACTGAACGTTTACCGCATGCGCCTGCTCGGTTCAGAAGTCATTCCGGTCAAGACAGGAACTGCCACCTTAAAAGATGCTGTTTCTGAAGCAATGCGTGAGTGGACCTCCCGCATTTCTGATACCCACTACTGCCTCGGCTCCGTTATGGGACCGCATCCGTTCCCAACGATCGTGCGTGATTTTCAGGCTGTTATCTCCAAAGAGATCAAAGAGCAAATGCTTGAAAAAACAGGACGTCTTCCGGATGCAGTACTTGCTTGCGTCGGCGGCGGTTCCAATGCCATCGGCAGTTTTTACAACTTCATAAATGATAAAGAAGTCCGTCTTGTCGGCTGTGAAGCAGCTGGACGCGGCATCGATACGTTTGAGACCGCAGCCACCATGAATACCGGAAGCGTTGGTATCTTCCACGGCATGAAGTCCTATTTCTGCCAGGATGAATACGGACAGATCGCACCGGTCTACTCCATCTCTGCAGGCCTCGATTATCCGGGCATCGGTCCGGAACACGCATGGCTGCATGACATCGGTCGCGCAGAATACGTCCCGGTGACAGACGAAGAGGCGGTCTGCGCCTTTGAATACCTGTCCCGCATGGAAGGCATCATTCCGGCCATCGAATCCGCACATGCCGTATCTTATGCCATGAAACTTGCGCCTACAATGTCACCGGATCAGAACATCGTCATTACGATCTCAGGCCGCGGGGACAAAGACTGTGCAGCAATCGCGCGCTACAGAGGGGAGGATATCTATGAGTAATATTGCATCTGCTTTTGCAAACGGCAAAGCCTTTATCCCATTCATTACCTGCGGGGATCCTGATCTGGCCACCACAGCCGCCACAGTCCGCGCTGCTGCACAAAACGGCGCCGACCTGATCGAACTTGGCATCCCGTTTTCAGACCCGACCGCAGAAGGTCCTGTCATCCAGGAAGCAAACATCCGCGCCTTATCAGGCGGTGTGACAACCGATAAAATTTTTGACCTGGTCCGCGACCTGCGCCAGGATGTCACGATCCCGTTTGTTTTTATGACCTATGCTAACGTCGTCTTTTCTTATGGTGCAGAGCGGTTTTTATCCAACTGTAAGGAAGTCGGCATTGACGGTCTGATCCTGCCGGATCTGCCGTTTGAAGAAAAAGAAGAATTCCTTGCAATCTGTAAGGAAAATGGGGTGGACCTGATCTCGATGATCGCGCCCACTTCTGAAAAACGAATCGCAATGATCGCAAAAGAAGCCGAAGGATTCTTGTATATCGTTTCCAGTCTCGGTGTAACCGGAACCAGAAGCCAGATCACGACAGACCTGTCTTCCATCATAAAGGTCGTCAGAGAAAACACCGACACACCGTGTGCCATCGGCTTTGGCATTTCCACCCCGGAACAGGCAAAGAAAATGGCCGCCCTTTCGGACGGCGCAATTGTCGGTTCTGCGATCATTAAGATCCTGGCTGAATACGGTACTGACGCACCCGCTCATGTTGGCGAATATATCCGCACGATGAAGAAAGCGGTTACTTCAATTTAAAAAAACATCACCCAGGATTTTCCCGATGTCTTCATCCATACAGATTGCCCGGTCTCTGATCTCGTCCGGACAAGCTGCATCACCGAAATTCAGGCAGACATACGTTGCATCAGGATTTTTTGCTGTCATCTGCCAGAAGGGATACTTGATGATTCCTGGGGTATTATAGCCGACTCCGAGCTCCAGAAATACCGTTTTTCCTCTTCTGGTATAGAGGAAGTTCTCATATCTCGATGCTGCCTGATGCCAGCCTTCATCCTCTACAAACCTGTTATCCGAGCGCAGATTGGTAGTCATCGGCTCCCCGTCATCCGGGCAGTATGGAATCAGCTCTGTAGGAATCCGCATGGATACCTCTCTGCCTTCCGGAATGATCAGCTCGTTGTTCTCACCGATCTCGAAGCCCTGGGCCAGAAGCATCTGCCGCATGATTTCCTCATTCTCATAGGTCTTGTGCGCAGATGCTCCATGCGGATTGGAGCTTTGCAACAGCCCGTAATCACCCTGCGTATAGAAAAGACGCTTCTTGTCGAAGCCGGATCGCTGAAAGCAGTGATCCACGTTTGTGGTGATCACGAAGTAGTCCTTGTCCTTCACCAGATTATACAGACGGTCATAGGTGTCATTCGGAATCGGCATATACCGGTTGATCCAGATGTATCTGCTCCAGTACGCCCACATTTCCTCTGGCGGACTTTCCAGCACATAGAAACCGCCGGAATACATATCGCTGAAATGATATTTCTCCGCAAAGTCAAAGAAGTACTTGTCAAACCGCTCTCCGGTATAGATGAATCCGGCCGAAGTGGAAAGACCTGCACCGGCACCGATGACCACAGCATCTGCTTCTTCTAAGACCTGCTTAAGCTTGTCAATCTGTTCCAAGTAGCTTCCTGTATATTTCATCATCAATTTCTTTCCAAACATTAAAGATTACCCTTTCCATTGCGTCCGGATGCTGCTCCATCCAGTCTTCCACTGTGCTGACCGCAATCTCTGCCGCCCGCCTGTTCGGAAACCGGAACACACCAGTTGAGATGCAGCAAAACGCAACACTTTTTAATCCATGCTCCAGACACATATCCAACGTATTCCGGTAGCAATCTGACAGGTCCCTTTCCAGTTCCGGTGTCAGATCATGCTGTACGATCGGTCCCACGATATGTATGACTTTATTTGACGGCAGGTTGTATGCATCCGTCAGCATAGGCACAGCCGTCGGCTGCTCGTAATTCCTGCCATATTTCATCCGCAACTGCTCCATCTTTCGATTGCAGGCTTCTCTCAACTGTACTCCGGCATAAGTATGGATACAGTTGTCGATACAGGTATGCATTGGCACAAAACAGCCAAGCATCTGTGCATTGGCAGCATTTACGATCGCATCAACCGAAAGCCTTGTGATATCCCCCTGCCAGACAGAGACCCTGTCCCTGATCTTGGGAATATCCGAAAGTGTCACAATACCCTTTTCCTCACTTCGGGCCATCAGGTATTCATCCTGAACTTTTATGATTTCCTCCGGAAGCTTTCGCGGCATGCGGATATTCATCAGAGAACGCAGCAACCGCTGTTTGCCTTCGATATCATCCGGCGCAGACATGTTTTTATAGTCTTCCGAATCCTTCAGAAACATTTCCACCAGATAGTCAAGCCGCTCTTGTTGTGTCTGCATATGATTCATACCTTCCTTAATTCACACGAACAATGATTTTCCCGTTTATGCATCCGCCATCGAGCGCCATACACGCATCTTTGATATGGTCAAAGTCATAGATTGCGCCGATCAGCGGTTTCAGCTGATGCGCATCTATAAACCTGAAGATATCCTGTATCACCTGCTGCGTCGGGTAATTACTGTAAAAACCGGTCAGGCATACTCCGTTTGGAATATCCTTAATCGGGTCGAAATGATCCCATTCATAGACCTTCCCCAGTATACCAGTGTTACAGACGATTGCACCCTGTTCCACTCACATCATCGTATTTTTCAGCGTCTTAATCCCAATCAGCTCAAGTGCTTTTGTTACGCCGCTGACCTGTCCGAGAATATCACCATCATCCAAAATACATTCATCGCATCCTGCTTCCTTAAGAAGCTGTAATTTAGCATCCCTGTGCGTTGTCCCAACTACCTCGCACCCGAGAGCCTTTGCGATCTGAATTGCTGCATATCCCAGCGCGCAGGTTGCTCCACGTATCAACAGTTTATCATCTTTTGTCAGGTTTAGACACTGAAACAAAGAACCCCACGCAGTAAAATACGTTTCCGGAACAGCCGCTGTTTCTTCCCATGTCAACTCTGTGTTGATTGGAAAAACATGATGGGTCGGAAGCAGTGCATACTCTGCATAACTGCCATCAAAACTCCGTCCCATACCCCCCATAAGTGCAACAATCCTTTGTCCGGTTTCCCATCCGCTGTCAGATGCATCAACGATTTCTCCTGTGCATTCAATACCGGGAATAACAGGTTTCATTATTTTTCCCATGGTACTACCTCATGTTCTGCTTTCTTTTATATTACCTGAAAGAGTTCTCCATTCTCATCTGCCCAGCACTGCGGGTCTTTTGCGTAAAAGGTTCCGTTCGTACCTTTTGCAACAGCAGGACATCCTCTACACCATGCAAGCAGTCTGCAGCGGGAACATTTGCTGAACCGTTCATATTCGCGGTACTGTTCCATACCAGTTACCCACACATCTGCCAGACGATCGTTGAAAACATTCCCGACCAGACTCTCTGCCACTCTGCGGCAGGCATAGATGTCACCGGTCGGAAGGATCGTGATATGACAGTTTCCGCAGTTACACCCGCCATAGATCATTCCGTCCTGAAGATTTTCAGGAATCTTGAATTCACCCGTCTCATATTCATATAGCGTCCAAAGGTGATCTTTTTTATTAAAATATGTCTCACATCCTTCTGCTTCATATTCTTTCATTTTTTTATCGCAGGCTGCCAGCAATTCTCTGTATTCTTCCGCAGTCATACTCGCATCCAGATCGCCGCCACTTGGGACATATCTCGAAAACGCAAATACGTTTACCCCTGCCTTCACTACTTCATCTATAATTCCAGTGATTTCCATCCGATTCGTCTTAGAAACCGTAGTCATGATAACACTTCGTATGCCGGCCCTGTTGATACAGCCAATCTTCTCTAAAGTACACTCAAACGAGCCCTTCTTTCGAAACCAGTCATGTGTCTCTCTGAGTCCGTCCAAAGACATCTGATATTTTTCACACCCATACCATTTCAACTCCCTGCATACCTGATCGTTTAAATGGAACGGATTCCCAAGTATTGTAAATTTAATGTCATGCGCATGCATCAGATCAAGAAGTCTCCAGAAATCCGGATGCAGGATTGGATCACCACCGGTGATATAAAAATACGGTGTGCGTCCATATACTTCGCAAAAATCCAGACAATTGAAAAAAGTACTTTGCATCTCATCCCATGTCATGGATTTTAAACAGGAATGATTTCCTGCGGAAAAGATATAACAATGTTTACACCTCTGATCGCACTCATCTGTAATGTGCCATTGAAAAGAAAAATATGGTTTCATATCCCCGTCCTATTATGAATCGTCTAACACAATTTTATTTTAAGAAGATCCTCTGACTATGCTAAGCCAGAGGATCTTTGTCGGCTTACAAAGAACTTTCTTTCGTTCTATTTGTCGCCTGCTCCGCATGCAGAGCCACATGCCGCAGCTTTATCAGATGCGCCACATGCTGCAGCTTTGTCAGATGCGCCACACGCTGCAGCTTTATCAGATGCACCACATGATGTTATTTGAATGTAATATTCCGAATTTGGAGGTACACTAATATGAAGACCAAAGCAGAGCTACCTGAATGCCCGGTTGCCACTACTGTATCTTTAATCGGCAGCAAATGGAAGCTGCTCATTATGCGGAATCTTCTCGTAAGACCGTGGCGCTTCAATGAACTTCGGAAAAACCTTGAAGGGATCAGCCAAAAAGTATTAACCGACAGCCTCCGTTCTATGGAAGCAGATGGAATCATAACCCGTACAGTTTTTCCTGAAGTTCCGCCACGTGTAGAATACGCCTTATCTGAACTGGGGGAATCTATGCGCCCGGTCATCGAATCAATGGAAGACTGGGGAATCCAGTATAAGCAGCATATGGAATTACATAATATCTAAAGCAGCATGGTATCCCTGATACACCGCATTTGTGATCGTGGATACCTTTGCCGCATCTCCGATCACTCTGACAAACGGCGCACCGTCCAGCAGTGCATGAACCGTTTCTGTCCGGGACCGTTGACCCAGTGCACAGATCACGGTCTTTCCTGGAATCAAAACCTGATTCCCTTCCGGATCCTCGCACAAAACACCTTCCTGTGTCACTTCCAGACCGCGATTGCCGGTATGGACTGTGACATATTTTTCAATCTCTTTCAACAACAGCGGGCGATGTCTCACATTCGCATCCGGCGCCAGGACGTCCCGCATCTCAACCAGATGCACCTGTTTCCCCTGCTGCCCCAGATGGATCGCGCATTCGCAGCCTGCCAGTCCTCCGCCAAACACGACGACGGTATCCGCCACCTTCTCCTGTTCCAGATAATAATCATTGACCAGGATCACGTTTTCTCCATCCAGTCCGGGAATCGGCGGAACCAGTGGTTTCGAGCCGACCGCGATGATCAGCGCATCCGCCCCAAAAGCATCTGCAAATTCCGGTGTGACTTCTGTACCGGTCATGATTTTTGCGCCTGCCTGCTCGGCAAGCAAACGATATGTCCCTGCCAGTTCATACATTCCATGCTTAAACGGCAGTGCCTGTTCACTCTTTAAAATGCCGCCTGTCAGCGGTTCTTTTTCACAAAGTGTCACATCATGCCCTCTTCTGGCTGCTGTGTAAGCCGCATACAGACCACCCGGCCCGCCACCGGCTACCAGCACCTTTTTCTTCTTCGGTGCAGGATAGATCTCATCTCCTTCTATCTCTCTGCCGATCAGCGGATTGACCGTACATCTTCTCGTAGATGTCGCCGCGCGCTCTGCCATACAGGTAAAACAACGCAGACATCTGACGATCTCATTTTCCCTGTTTTCCGTTACTTTTCTTGGCAAAAACGGATCTGCCAAAAGGGCCCTTGCCATATAGACAACATCTGCTTTCCCGCTTGCGATGATCTCTTCCATCTGCGCAGGATCATTCAGGCCACCGATCGTCGCCACCGGGACGGATACATGCTTTTTAATCTCAGCCGCCAGATAAACATTACAGCCATGTTCTCTGAACATGGAAGGATGTGTGTCCCCAAACCCTCTCTGGTAAGTTCCTGCCGACACATGGAGCAGATCAATATACGGCTCCAGCTGCTGTGCGATCCGACATCCCTCAGCGAGATCATATCCTTCATCAAAGAGCTCAGACCCGCTCATCCGAAACTCAATCGGGAATCCCGCTCCGACCGCCTTACGGACAGACTGCAGGATCTCAATTGCCAGGCGGCACCTGTTTTCCGGTGAACCGCCATATTCATCCGTTCTTTTATTAAAATACGGCGACAGAAACTGATTGATCAGCCATCCGTGCCCGCCATGGATCATGATCATTTCAAATCCGGCCCGCTTTGCCAGATCTGCCACCTCACCATAAGCTGAAACGATCTCACCGATCAGGTCTTTCGTCAGTGCCTTAACCTGTACGCCGTCTGCGCGGACCGTATCAGACGGTCCCCACTGATGCATCTCCTTCTGCCTGGTTTTGTCAGTCATATAGGTTCCCGCAAACATTCCCGAATGTGACAGTTCCAGACTCGGCATCGCACCGTGCCTTCTGATCGCATCTGCCGTATAGGTAGCCGCCGCGAGCGAATTCAGGATGGTCGTGTCCAGATGATAGGCATGCGATCCGTCTGTTTTCGGATGCACCATACACTCACTTACGGTCACCGCGCCTGCACCGCCCTTTGCGCGCAGTTCATAAAATGCTGTCGACTTCGGTCCGATACAGCCATCATTCGTAATATCCGTTCCGCCCATCGGCGCAGAAAACATGCGGTTTCGAAAAGTCACGTTTCCAAGTGTGATCGGCTGACATAAATGCGGATAATTTCTGATCATCACATCATTTCCCTTCTGCAAAAACTCTCTGCCATGTCGATGGCATATCTTCCGTTTTTCTTATACAGTCCATCCTTAAACAATGCGTCAAACTGCACTCCCGGGAGCCAGCCCTTCGCGAGCAGTTCTCCACGTTTTTTCCAATGTACATCACACGCCGACCGTCCGTCAATATTTACACTGCACAGCTTGTCACAGACACAATTTTTCGCTATATTCAATGTATAGGGTTTCTGATTTTAAAGGAGGGTTTTTCATGGGTTATTTAGGAGAAGACATCCGTAACTTAGGTTTTGGCTTAATGCGTTTACCACGCAAAGATGAAAAGATCGATATCGAACAGGTCAAGGAAATGGTGGATCTGTTCATGGATGCCGGCTTTACCTATTTTGATACGGCATGGGCATACGAAGGAAGCGAGGAAGCGATCCGTCAGGCATTAATCGAACGCTATCCGAGAGAATCGTTCCAGCTCGCAACAAAAAATGCGGCATGGATCACTGCGGATTCCCGCGAGAGTGCCATGGCACAGCTTGAGACATCCTTAGAGCGCACCGGTGCAGGTTATTTTGATTTCTATCTGCTGCACAACCTTGGACAGAAGCGTACAAAGGTGTTTGACGATTTTGACATGTGGAATTTTGTGCAGGAGAAAAAGGCAGAAGGTCTGATCCGTCATGTCGGCTTCTCCTTCCACTCCACCGCTGAGGAGCTTGAGGAGATTCTGAAAGCCCATCCGGAAGCAGAGTTTGTACAGCTTCAGATCAACTACGCAGACTGGGAAAGCAATGCGATCCAGTCCCGCAAAAACTACGAAGTCTGCCGCAAATACAATAAGCCAGTCATCATCATGGAGCCGGTCAAAGGCGGTCTTCTGGCAACACCGCCAGAATCGGTCCGCGCCGTATTTGACGAAGCTGACCCGAATGCGTCTTATGCATCCTGGGCACTTCGCTATGCTGCAGACCTCGACGGCCTGGTCACAGTCCTTTCCGGCATGAGCAATGTGGAACAGATGAAGGATAACCTTTCCTTCATGCGTGATTTCCACAAACTGACTGATACCGACCGCGCAGTGATTGAACGTGCGCAGAAAGAGCTTTCAAAAATCCCGCTGATCCCATGTACATCATGTGACTATTGCGCCAAGGTATGTCCGAATGACATCGGCATCTCTGTCAGCTTTGCAGCGATGAACAACTATACCCTGTACGGGAACAAGGCGTTTGGGCTGAATGACATGATGTGGAACATCGACCGCCAGGGCAAAAAGCGCGCACATGAATGCATCAAATGTGGTGCATGCGAGGATGCCTGCCCGCAGCGTATTGCGATCCGCGACGAACTGGATAAGGTTGCGGAAGTGTTTGCAGAGTAAAATCCAGATTTTCCAAAAAAAAGAAGCCTCCGGAACATTTTATAATGCTCCGGAGGTTTTCTCTTTTTTGCTACTATTCAATTACAAGAGCCCGAACCAATTGCTGCAATGCCTGCTCAAGATACGACCGTGGGCAGGCAACATTGATTCGCTGGAAGCCTTCCCCTTCCGGTCCGAACATTTCGCCCGCATCCAGCCAAACCTTTCCGTCATGGATGATCTTGTTGTTAAGCGCTTCTACCGAGAGGCCCAATGCCCTGCAGTCAAGCCAGAGAAGATATGTGCCTTCCGGCTCGATGAGCTTGATCTTCGGCAAATTCTCTGCCAGAAACTGTCTGGTGAATTCTACGTTTCCATGGATATATTCTTTTGCTTCTGCAAGCCATTCTTCCCCTGACTCATAAGCCGCCCTGCAGGCGGTAAGACCTAATTGATTCGGGTTAAAAAGTCCGATCCGCTCGATCGCATTCTGATACATATCCCGCAGTTTTTCGTTCGGGATAAAAATATTCGACGTCTGCAATCCCGCCAGATTAAAGGTTTTGCTCGGCGCAGTGCAGATCACGGTATTCTCTTCAAACCGCTTATCTAAAGATGCCAGGATATGATGCATTCTCTCACCCCATACAAAATCACTGTGAATCTCATCACTGACGAGAATTACATCATTTGCAAGACATGCTTCCTCCACTCTGCAAAGCTCTTCTTTTCTCCAGACTCTTCCGACAGGATTGTGCGGACTGCAAAGCAGCATTAATTTCAGCTGCGGATCCGCAAGTTTTTCATCCAGATCATCAAAATCCATCTCATAATGATCTCCGGCGAGCTTCAACGGGCTGTTTACCAACTCCCGCGCATTCTGTTTTACAACATTTGCAAACGGATAATACACAGGCTGCTGGATCAGCACCCGGTCACCGGGCTTTGTAAACGCACGGACCGCTGTTGCCAGTGCAAACACGACACCCGGCGTCTTAATGATCCATTCCTTTTGTGTCTCCCAACTAAAGTGCTTCCGATACCAGTTCTGTACAGCAGTATCATAAGCTTCTCCCGGTGCGGTGTAACCAAAAATGCCATGTTCCGCTGCCACTTTTATCGCATCCGTGATTTCCGGTGCGGTTTTGAAATCCATATCTGCCACCCAGAGGGACAGCAGATCATCCGGCATATGAAACATCTTTGCATAATCATGCTTCAGGCAATCCGTACCGCGTCGATCGATGATTTTGTCAAAATCGTATTTCATGAGATTATTTCCTCTATTTTTATCCTGTCATCCTTCGTAAGATCTGTGGCCCGTTTTCTTTCAGCCAACGATTCCACTTATCATATTCAGGGTAAACACGATAGATTTCTTCATAAAACTTTTTGGAATGGTTCATTTCTTTTCTGTGACAGAGTTCATGCACTACAACGCTATCGATCACCTCAGGCGGTGTCAGCATCAAAAGACAATTAAAGTTCAGATTGCCTTTACTGCTGCAGCTTCCCCAACGGGTCTTCTGGTTGCGGATTGTGATGCGGCCATATGTCACACCGATCTGCTTCGCATAGTAGGCTACTCTTTCGGGGATTGCTTTCATCGCCTGTTCCGCCAAGCTGTTCATTTCTTTGATGCTAAGTGGCTCGATTCCTCCGAGAGCTTCTTCCTGCGCTCTGACCTTCTCCTGATGCTTTCGGATCCAGGCTTCCTTCTCTTGCAGGAACTGTCTGATCTGCCGGTCCGAAACACGATACGGCGCCCGGACGATCACTTCCGCATCACGGCCGATCTGGATGGCGATGGTCTTGCGGTTGCTGCGGATGATATGTACTTGTGGGGTGAAAATATCTTCTGATTTCTTTTTCATAAATTATTTTCCTGTGCTAATTGACCCCCGCGGGCATATGGCTCCGGCAAATGGGCTCCAGACCCGCGTAGCATAGAATCCCGGAGCCAACGCCCCGGGATTCTGGAATCAACATATTAGAATAGCTACAAACTATCTCGGATTCTTGATGTTTGCCTGTGCTGCTGCCAGACGTGCGATCGGCACGCGGAACGGTGAGCAGCTGACATAGTCAAGGCCGATCTCATGGCAGAACTCTACGGATGTCGGATCGCCGCCGTGCTCGCCGCAGATACCGATGTGCAGTTCGCTGTTGGCCGGCTTGCCGAGTACGATAGTCATCTTCATCAGCTTGCCGACGCCGTCGTGATAGAGTCTTGCGAACGGATCATTCTCGACGATCTTCGCATCATAGTATGCAT
>JAZQEX010000041.1:0-4698 GCA_045539215.1 Eubacterium sp.
TGTACAGGATCGCATCAGCAATAATACCGAACCAGTAGGCTGATGTGATCTTATTAATGACAGGCACAAGATGTGTCTGGATCCAATCCTGTATTCTGTTCATGTTTACTCTGCCTCCTTTTCGTTATAGAACGAGAGCGCGTCATTCAGGATGCTTTCACCGTCCAGTTCCGCATAATACTCAGGATCAATGGATGTGACTTTAACATGATGGTCTTTCAGCATTTCCCTGTATTTGCTAACTTCACCGGAGAAATGAGGTCCGAGCAGCAGGACATCAATCTTGTCTGCATACTCCATGACCTGTGATTTACTGACGGCGTTGACTTTAATGTCAAGTCCCTGTTGTTTTGCGGATTTCCGCATGCTTGCGGCCATAAATCCGGTCGATGCACCGATGCCGCAGGCGAGTAAGATTCTGATCATACATAAGCTCCTTTCGCTGTTTACACGTTCGTTATAGCGCTCTGCAGAAAATTAATGTAACACAATTTTTTCCGGGCTCACGTCATTTTCAAGGTTTTACCGAGGACGTGGAAAAATCTGTGTTTTACTGTCTGCAGGTGATTTGCTATAAATTGTTTGAGAAGTATTTAGAGGATAGATTCATGAAAAACAGAAGACTAGAAGCAATGATTCAGATCCTCTCTGAATCAAAAAACGAGATATCATCAGGTTCCCTTGCCAAAATGATCGGAACCAGTGAAAAAACCGTACGTAACTATATTAAAGAAGCAAACGAGTCCGGTATGTACCATATCACTTCATCCAATCTCGGCTACAGGCTTGTCCAAAGTGAAGAAAACAGTGCTGATGTAAGTGAATATGAAAAAAGAACGTATTATGTCTTTTCAAAACTGCTGACCGCCCGGGGAAATGTTTCTGTTTTTGATATTGCGGACGAGATGCACCTGAGTGAAAGCACGATCATCAACCATATTTTCCCCTCAGTCAGAAAAACGGCGCAGCAGTTCGACCTCCAGCTGGTCTCTCATAATTATCTCTATTCTCTGGAAGGAAAAGAAAGTCAGAAACGAAAACTGATCGGATATTTAATCACAAGCAACAGCTATGGCTATCTGACTTCCCTGGACGCATTGAAGCGGATATTTCCCGAACTGGATCCTGATTCCATCATCACCCGTCTTCATGATCTGTGCAAGGATGCCGGAATCTTTCTGAACGATTACTCGCTGAACAACTTCCTCGTCCACCTTCTCGTTATCTGGATCCGACTGCAGTCAAAACAGACGATTACTGTTTCGGATGAATATGAGATGATCGAACGCATCATTTCAAAATCAGAACAGAAAGAACAGATCATGAAGCTGGCCTCCCAAATTGTCCTGCTGTTTGAAGAATCCGGCGAATATGCTGTTTCACGGCATGAATATCAGCAGATCGTTTCACTGATTACGCTTTCGGTCGATCTCAGTTTTGTGAACATCGCAGACGTGATCGAAAAATCATTTCTGGAAAACATGCAGGCCGTCACAAAAGAGATTTCTGCCCGATACGGCATCCAGGAATTTGACCACAGCTTCATCATGCAGTTTTCCCTGCATATGTACAATGCTTGTAAACGTGCCACGCTTCATATCAGTTACCCAAACCCCCTGGCAGCCCAGATCAAGGCTGATTACTCACAGGTTTATGATATGGCAGTCTTCGTGGCGCACCGTTTCTCCAGCATTTATCACATCACCTTGTCGGAAGATGAAATCGCTTTTATCGCCTTCCATATCGGTGCCTATATCGAAAATAACAAAAACAAGAGCAACCTGGTATCCTGTATTATCATCAGTGAAAACTATCACGACTTCAGCATGAAGCTGATGACAAAGATTGAGGAGAATTTTCAGAATGAACTGACTGTCTCAGATATCATGTCCCTAAGCAATTTCAAGATCCTCCGTCCGCATTCCGACCTCCTGATCACAGCAGTGGACGATCCCGGTATCAGGCATGATCATAAGGTTGTCATCAGCCCGATCCTGACAAAATATAATATGCGCTCGATCCTGAATGAGATTGAGAAGATCGAGGAAGAGAAAGAAAAAAGGCAGGCGCTCATCCTGCTTAAAGACCTGCTTGACAGCAGGCTGTTCACAGCAAACCTGTATCTTTCATCTCCGGAAGAGTATATCCGATACATGGGCAGGATATGCGAATCTTCCGGCTTCGCAACAGCCGAATTCGTAAATGATGCGCTGTTAAGAGAACAGATGTCTTCAACAGCTTTTACAAGGTTTATCGCAATACCCCACACCATCAGCCAATATGCTATAAAATCATTTATCTATATAATCAAAAATGATATTCCTGTCCAGTGGGGGAACAAAACAGTTCAGTTTATCCTGATGATCGGGATCACGGAAATAGACATGAAGCACTTCAGTTCAGTACTGACTTATCTGATCAATCTGTTCTCAGATCAGGAAATGGTCCTGAAGCTTCACTCTGCCGCTTCATTCAATGAACTGAAATCAGTCCTGTTATCCTATTAGCCGAAAGACAGAAGACAAATGCCATTTCAATAAATATCCACCGGCCAAGCCGGTGGATATTTATTGCAGCGATAAGCATAAACAAAAGGCAACCACTTCATGTGATTGCCTCATTAGTCGTTATCCCGACGAAACAGCAATTTGTGCTTCATTTGTCCTGCTTTTGTGACTCTTGGAATACTCCATAGCAATAGTTAAATTCATAGTCATCTATGCAAACCGATTTAATAGCATATTTGCCAGATAATTGTTCTGAAACAATCATGACGATTTCTGCTGTTGCTCCGTTTCTGACAGGACAGCAGTTGATAACTAGTGCGTTCATCATAGTTTTTTCCTTTTTATCTACGCATCCTATTGTTGATGTTTGAGATATACGGCGTCTTTGGGCTCATATGGCACTGAAATAAAGTCTTTCTTTTGGTGGTACAAGCAGCATACCGTCTCGACGTGAGCGGTAGCGGCAAAACGATCCACTGCAGTACCGCTTTATCGATATATGAGATCCTCGCAGAGGCTGGCTATCAGTTCATCTCTGTCCCAGCGTTCTTCTATCGTTTTTATCACGTCATAATCATCAGGACTCAGCTTAAAGTTTTGTGCCTGATTCAGGAATTTGCGTATTGCGATCTCAGGTTCTTCCACAAGGCTGATGCCGCGGCACGGGCCTTCGTCGAGAAGTGCAGCCATGATTCTGCTGATACAGGTAAAACCCTTCTGCGTCAGGCGGGAGTCCAAAAGCGACGCTGCATCAGATTTGTTCCACGCCTCCAACGCCGTATATGGCGGCATCACGCCGTTGTCCACGCCTTCTGCCAGAAACCACTTCCTGATTTCCCAGGTCTCCGGTTCCAGGAACACACATGCATGCACCCTGCCCCAGCCGTATACATGTTTTGCAATCTCAAATATCAGGTCATTGCCATCTTCCCATTTTTGGATAATGGGCAGACAAAACCAGGTGAATTCATTGCAATAGGCGAGGTCTGTGATGATTTGCTTAAAGCCATGCACCTTATCTTCAGCTGCTTTATGATGCAGAGCAAGACCTATTTTCACAAGTTCTTTGTCCTTTGCCATGGCAATAAGATGCTTGCCGTAAGAATACGCATGGATTGGATTGATACTGTCTGCATTTTCTTCTACGATGGCAGACAGACCTCCTGCAAATTCAAGGGCTCTCCGGGTCTTAGTAAGTTTCAGAAAGAGTTCGTCCGCAGTATCGATATGCCCACCTACCACTGCATTCAAGGCATCTATAAGAAGGTCTGCCTCCTCATCGTTTAGTTTCCCCGGCTGCGTATGAAAATAAGTGATCCCATCCTGCGCACCATCAGCGAAAAGAAGGCTGCTTTCATCATCCGGATCATTCGGCAGAATAAATTCGCGTGGCAGCCTTCCTTCACTGTTCAGGTTTTCTCTGATAATCGCCAGAATCGGCTTGTCGTACATGTTTTTTTCCTTTACGTTTTATTGTCATTCATGCTTCAGCAGCCAGTCTGATAAATTATGAATCTTAATGCCTTCATAGTCATAGGTCGCATGTCTGGTATTGGCCAGGATCATTTTTGGATAGGCATCCTTGATCTTCAGCAAAGGATCATACTCCCGCTCAAAGGTCTCCGGGCGTGAGATATCATCGCTGACCTGAACATATATCTTTTCATCGCCGCGGATTGCCACAAAATCCACTTCTTTCTGATACAGCTTTCCAACGTAGACTTCATAACCTCTTCTCATCAGCTCAATGCAGACAATATTTTCATACATCCGTCCGTAATCAAGATTACGTCTGCCAAGTCTGGCAAAGCGTATGCCGGTATCACTCAGATAGTACTTCACTGATGTTTTCAGGTATTTCTTTCCACGGATATCATATCGGCGTACTCCATAGAAAACATACGCATCGCAGAGATACTTGATATAGTTTCCGACAGTTTTGTGATTGGTTGCAACCAAGTCGGATCGTAGCCATGTCGTTCTGTGAGCCAAGGAGTTGTTATCAGGTCTTGTCTTCCTAAGACCGCTTGGCCTCCGACTTTATGATATCCGCGGAAAGAAATACCTGAAAACATCAGTGAAGTACTATCTGAGTGATACTGGCATACGCTTTGCCAGACTTGGCAGACGGAATCTCGATTAAGTCGGATCGTAGCCATGTCGTTCTGTGAGCCAAGGAGTTGTTATCAGG
>JAZQEX010000042.1:0-36408 GCA_045539215.1 Eubacterium sp.
GGTGATACAGTTACATACACCGTTAAAGTAACAAACAGCGGAAATGTAACTGTTAAGGGAATCGCAATGAGCGATACACTTGTCGAACTGGAGGAGGATGCATTTGATCTTGCGCCAGGAAAAGACAAGACAATTACTTATTCTTATACCGTAACACAGGCCGATGTAGATACAGGAAAAATCGATAATATAGCAACCGCGACCGGAAAAGATCCGAAAGGCAATGAAATTTCAAAGAGCGGAAATGCGACCGTAACAACGGTAGTAGCAGAAGCGGCACTGACCGTTGAAAAGACGGCAAACCCAACATCCGGTGTAAAAGTAGGCGATACAGTTACCTACACAGTAGTTGTAACAAACAGCGGAAATGTAACGGTAAGCGGAATCGCGTTGTCAGACACACTGGTAACGATCAATGAAGCGGCATTCGACCTTGTGCCAGGAAAAGACAAGACAATTACGTACGAGTATACGGTAACACAGGCTGACGTAGACGCAGGAAAAATCGACAACACGGCAACAGCAACCGGAAAAGATCCGAGTGGCGAAGACGTTACAGCCAAAGATGACGCAACAGTTACAACGGTAGCAGCAGATGCAGCACTGACCGTTGAGAAGACGGCAAACCCAACATCTGATGTTAAGGTAGGCGATACAGTTACCTACACAGTAGTTGTAACAAACAGCGGAAATGTAACAGTAAGCGGAATCGAACTTGAAGATACACTCGTAACACTGAGTGAAGAGGCATTCGATCTTGCGCCGGGCGCAGAGAAAGAGATCACCTACACATATACTGTAACCCAGGCCGATGTAGATGCAGGAAAGATCGACAATACTGTAACAGCAACCGGAAAAGATCCGAAGAATGCGGATGTTAAAGGAACCGCAACTGCTAATGTGACAACCGTAACAGCAGCTCCGGCACTGACCGTTGAAAAGACGGCAAACCCAACATCTGATGTTAAGGTAGGCGATACAGTTACCTACACAGTAGTTGTAACAAATAGCGGAAATGTAACCGTAAGCGGAATCGAACTTGAAGATACACTCGTAACACTGAGTGAAGGTGCATTCAATCTTGCACCGGCAGGAACAAAGACGCTTACATATGAGTACACTGTAAAGCAGGCAGACGTAGACGCGGGAAAGATCGACAATACAGCAACCGCAACCGGAAAAGATCCGAAGGGTGGAGATGTTACAGCCAGCGATGATGCAACTGTAACAACCGTAGCGGCAGATGCGAAGCTTACAGTCGAGAAGACAGCAGCTCCGACAGAAAATGTTGCAGTAGGCGACAAGGTTACCTACACAGTAGTTGTAACAAACAGCGGAAACGTAACGGTAAGCGGAATTGCTCTGAGTGATACTCTGGTAACACTGAACGAAGTAGCGTTTGAGCTTGCACCGGCAGCAACAAAGACAGTAACATATGAGTACACTGTAACGCAGGCTGACGTAGATGCAGGAAAGATCGACAACACAGCAACAGCAACCGGAAAAGATCCGAGTGGCGAAGACGTTACAGCAAGTGATGACGCAACAGTTACAACTGTAGCAGCAGCTCCGGCACTGACCGTTGAGAAAAAAGCAACGCCAGAAACAGGAGTAAAAGCAGGCGGAGAAGTTACATATACAGTTACTGTTACAAACAGCGGAAATGTAACCGTAAGTGACATTGCAATGACAGATTCGCTTGTAACGCTGAGCGAAGAAGCATTTGATCTTGCACCGGGCGCAGAAAACGAGATTACCTACACATATACTGCAACCCAGGACGATGTAGATGCTGGTCAGATTGATAATACAGCAACAGCAACCGGAAAAGATCCGAAGGAAACAGAGGTTACAGCTAGCGATAGCGTAACGGTTAAGACCGTTGAGTCTGATGCAGAACTCACCGTAACTAAGACTGCATCGCCGACAGAAAATGTTGCAGTAGGTGACAAGGTTGCCTATACGGTAGTCGTAGAAAACAGCGGAAATGTAACCGTTAAGGATATCGCGATGAGTGATACGCTTGTAACACTCAGTGAGGAAGCGTTTAACCTCGCACCGGGAGCTAAAAAGGAGATCAAATACGAGTACACCGTAACGCAGGCTGATGTCGATGCAGGAAAGATTAGCAATACAGCAACCGCAACCGGAAAAGATCCAAAGAGTCAGGATGTATCGGGAAGTGCTTCTGCCGAAGTCACGACCGAAGAGGCAACTCCGGAATTAACCGTTGAGAAGACCGCATCACCGACAGAAAATGTGAAGGTAGGAGATAAGGTTACCTACACAGTAGTTGTAACAAACAGCGGAAACGTGACCGTAAGCGGAATCGAAATGAGCGATACGCTTGTAAAACTGAACGAGGAAGCATTCAAGCTCCTGCCGAACGGTAAAAAGACGATTTCCTACGAGTACACGGTAACGCAGGCAGACGTAGACGCAGGAAAGATCGATAACACGGCAACTGCAACCGGAAAAGATCCGAAGGATGCGGAAGTAAAAGGAAGTGATGATGCAACCGTAACAACAGTAGCAGCAAATGCGGCACTGACCGTTGAAAAGACCGCAGCTCCGACAGAAAATGTTGCAGTAGGTGATAAGGTTGCCTATACGGTAGTTGTAACAAACAGCGGAAACGTAACCGTAAGTGATATTGCAATGACAGATTCGCTTGTAACGCTCAGTGAAGAAGCATTTGAACTTGCGCCGGAAGGTACAAAGACATTTACATACGAGTACACGGTAACACAGGCAGACGTAGATGCTGGAAAGATCGACAATACAGCAACCGCAACCGGAAAAGATCCGAAGGATGCGGAAGTAAAAGGCAGCGATGATGCGACCGTAACGACAGTAGCAGCAGATGCTGCACTGACAGTCGAGAAGACCGCATCACCGACGGCAGATGTTAAGGTAGGTGATAAGGTTACCTACACGGTAGTCGTAACAAACAGCGGAAATGTAACCGTAAGCGGAATCGAACTTGAAGATACACTCGTAACACTGAGTGAAGATGCATTCAATCTTGCACCGGAAGCAACAAAGACAGTTACATATGAGTACACAGTAACGCAGGCAGACGTTGACGCAGGAAAGATCGACAACACGGCAACAGTAACCGGAAAAGATCCGAGTGGCGAAGACGTTACAGCCAAAGATGACGCAACAGTTACAACCGTGGAAGCAGATGCTGCACTGACAGTCGAGAAGACTGCATCACCGACATCTGATGTTAAGGTAGGGGATAAGGTCACCTACACGGTAGTTGTAACAAACAGCGGAAACGTAACCGTAAGTGACATTGCAATGACAGATTCGCTTGTAACACTGAGCGAAGCAGCATTCGATCTTGCACCGGAAGCAACAAAGACAGTTACATATGAGTACACAGTAACGCAGGCTGACGTTGACAGAGGCAATATCAGCAATACAGCAACCGCAACCGGAAAAGATCCAAAGGGTAATGCCGTAACAGATACGGATACTGCAGTGGTTACAACCGTAACAGCAGCTCCGGAGATTTCGGTTACGAAGACAGCGAACAAGTCCAATGAATGGAAGGTTGGCGAAACAGTTGAATATACTGTTGTTGTAGAAAATACAGGTAATGTAACAGTAAGTAACATCGGTGTGGAAGATGCGCTGATGGCAGATGCTGACAAACCGGAAGCATTTGTGCTTGCTCCGAGTGATACAAAGACGATCACTTACAGTCATACCGTAACACAGGACGATGTTGACGAAGGTCAGATCGATAATACAGCAACCGCAACCGGAAAAGATCCGAAGAATAATGACGTTACTGATACTGCAAGTGTAACCGTTACGACAGAGGAGGCGGCACCGAGTCTGACCGTAGAAAAATCGGCTAATCCGGATAAAGACGTCAAAGTTGGTGATACAGTCACCTATACTGTTAAGGTTACAAACAACGGAAATGTAACGGTTAAGGGAATCGTAATGAGCGATACGCTTGTAACACTTGAAGAGGAAGCGTTTAACCTTGCACCGGGAGCAGAAAAGGAGATCACGTACACTTATACCGTAACACAGGCAGATGTTGATAAACATCAGATCGACAACTCTGCAACAGCAACCGGACAGGATCCGAAGGGTAATGAAGTAACGGCAACAGGAACAAAGACTGTAAAAACAGAGGAAGCAAAGCCGGGATTAGATGTGTCAAAAACTGCAGAACCGGATAAAGATGTCAAAGTCGGAGATACGGTAAATTACACAGTTACATTGAAGAACACCGGTAATGTGACCCTGAAAGACATTACGCTTGAAGATACGCTTGTGAAACTGAGCGGAACGTACACACTTGCACCTGGAGAAACACAGGATGTTAAGTACACCTATACCGTAACACAGGCCGACGTTGATGCAGGACAGATTGAAAATGCAGTTACAGCATCAGGTAAGGATCCGGATGACAAACCGACACCGGGTGGTGATGAGATCATTGTCCCGACAGAGGAGCCCAATCCGGAACTGACAGTATCGAAGACAGCTGAACCTTCAAAAGATGTAGGCGTCGGCGATGTAGTAACCTACACGGTTGTAGTTACTAACACAGGAAATGTTACTGAAAAAGGCATCGAACTGGAGGATACGTTAGTAGAACTGAATGTGGATCCATTTGATCTTGCACCGGCAGAGTCAAAGACGATTACGTATGAATATACTGTAACACAGGCAGACGTTGACGCTGGAGAGATCCAGAATGCGATCACCGCGACAGGAAAAGATCCGAAGGGCGATGACACACCGGGCGGTGATGACATTACTGTACCAACAGAAGAGGCAAATCCGGTACTTACTGTAACCAAGACCGCATCGAAAGAAGGTGAGATTGGAGCCGGAGAAGAGATTGCTTACACGGTGGTTGTACAGAACACAGGTAATGTCACGATCAATAAGATCACATTGACAGATGACCATGGGACACCTGCAGATTATGCTACAACACTTGCACCGAATGAAGAAACAACCGTTGAATACACCTATACCGTAACACAGGCAGATGATGATCAGGGATCTGTGATCAATACAGCAACTGCAAGCGGACAGGATCCGAAGGGTAATAATGTCGAAGGAACCGATAGTGTAACAACAATCGTTGGACACAATGATATCGTGCCGGGACCGAACCCAGAGGATGAAGGCGAAAGCATGGATGCTTCCAGCCGGACAATTACGGTAATGTATGATGGAACATCACATACAGTATCTGCAACGGCTACCAGACCGGGCACCACGATACTTTACAGTGTTGATGATGGAGAAACATGGTCTGAAACAGCACCGTCACGAGTCAACGCAGGAACGACACCGTTTAAGATCAAAGCGGTAAATCCGAACTACGAAGATGTTGAAAAAGACGGCTATACACTTGAAGTTACACCGAGAACCGTTATCCTGACATCCGCATCCGGAACGAAGGTATTTGACGGAACAGCACTGACAAACGATGGTGTGACCGTAACAGGTGATGGATTTGTAACAGGCGAAGGTGCAACATACAACTTCACCGGAAGCCAGACAGAAGTAGGCGGAACGAACGGCAACAACCTGTTCACTTACGCACTGAATGCCAATACGCTGGCAGGCAACTACATTATCACACAGATCTTCGGAACGCTGACAGTAACAGCAGCTCCGGTCGTACCGGTTGTACCGGCACCGACACCGGCAGCGCCTGCAGCACCGACACCGGCGGCACCTGCAGCACCGGCAGCAGCAACACCGGCAGCACCGGCGGCAGCAGCAACAGCTGTAGCGGCAGCGCCGACACCGATCATTCTTCCGGATGCACCGACACCGCAGGCAGAGCCTGAGCAGGCACCGGTAGAGATCGAAGATGAACCGGCTCCGCAGGCAGCACCGGCAGGCCACTGGGCACTGATCAACCTGCTTGCAACCATTGCAACAGCAGCAACCTGTGTATTCCTTCTGATCAGATTTATCGGTAAGAGAAAAGAAGAGCAGGAAGAGACTGACGATGCAGAGGCAACAGGAACAGATGAAGGCGAAGAAGAAGCAAGACGCATCAGAAGAAAGGGTGCGCTGCGACTGGCAAGCATCATTCCGACCGCAGCAGCAATCATCGCATTCATCCTCACAGAGGATATGAGCCAGCCGATGCAGATGGTAGATAAGTTCACAGTATTGATGATCATCATCCTGGTAGTACAGATCGTACTTGCAGCACTTGCAAAAGTGAAAAAAGACAAGGAAGATGACGACGAAGAAGAGAGCGCGCCGGCATAAGAGATACTGATGAACAGTAGTAACAAGTAAACAGGCAACAGATAGCAGCCAGGTCATGTGTGATGACCTGGCTGCTGTTGTTACGATAAGATTCTTTTCACAACAGTGTGGGGAGGCGTCAGTTGCCCTGTTTTCTCAATTATTTTTTCGTCTTTTCAAGTCATTTTTTTTTAGGCTATTGCAGTCTGAAATATAGACGATATACTCACTCTTAACCGATCATAAGTACTGGAATAAATGAGGAGGAATCGTGTATGGCAAAGGCTAACCCGATGTATAAGGACACTGTTTTTCGGATGCTGTTTAAGGAACCAAAAGAGGCGCTGAGTCTATATAACGCATTGAACGGAACAAAGTATGATGACCCGACTAAGCTGGAGATCGTAACGCTGGAGAATGCAATCTACCTGAACATGAAAAATGATGTGGCGATCATGATCGACAGTACGCTGAATCTTTACGAACATCAATCAACACCAAATCCAAACATGCCGCTTCGGGATCTGTACTATGTTTCAGGTGAATTGCAGAGGCTTTTCCCGGCAAAAAATCTATATGGCCGCACGAAAAAGACGATTCCCGTCCCGCGTTTTGTGGTATTCTATAATGGAGAGGAAGCAATAGAAAAGGCGGTGAAGGATTGTATGACGCAGGACATTTTGAAGGAATTTCTAGAGAACAACCGGAACCAAGTGGTATGTACGACGCTTGAGGAGTTCGACCAGGAGCTGTACGAGAAGATCATACGGGACGAGGGATTTGAGCAAGGGCGGCAGGAAGGACTGGAAGAAGGTCGTGAGGAACGCGAGAAATTAGAGCAGGAGATTCAGAAAAAAGAAGATGAGATAGCGCGGTTGAGGAGATATATAGACGATACCGGGAAGTGATTCGAATCAAGTAAAAACATAGGTCTATAAAGTAGGGGTCATGCGCCTTCGCACTTTAACGTGGAGAAGTTGCATGACCCCTTATTTCTCTCATGCCAAAAACTTGATTTTCGTGTCATTTTCTTAAAAAATTGTAAAGAAGGCATTGTCAAACCAGGCAAAATCAAGTATATTTATCATGATAGATTACTATGCAATATTGGCTAAACATACGCATTTTTACCGTATTTGAAAGGGTTTTTGACGGTTCCTTTGATGCAGATACGGTAAAATAGAATTGAAGAACTTATAGTATGACATAGTAGACTCTTTTAAACGACTACAATAGGATTCTTTTATATATAGAAGCAACTTATCAAGTAACATAGATAACATAAAGAAAATGACTAAGCAAGAAAGGCGGCTTTGAAAGGTGGTGGTGAGTAGATGCCTACATTGAAAACGATAAAGTGCAAGATGTTTGGAAAACTCACTGTCCCGGACAGGCCGAACAGTAATTTCCGGTTACCTTCCCGAGGGAAGATTAGAATATTGAGGTTCATTTAACCTCACCGCTGTTTCAGGCGGTAAATAAGTAACACGAAATTTGATCACACGAAGCAGATGTGGGGTTAAAGAAAGAAAGGGAAAAGCAATGAAGAAGAGTAGATTTGGAAAGGTGATCGCTTTACTGCTGGTAGCAGCACTCTTTTTCGGCGGCTTTGGGATTACCGGTCATTACCAGGTATTCGCTGCTGAAGAACCCAGTGCGGCAGTAGAGCAGACAACAGACGAATCTGTCGATCAGGCAGATGCGAACGTTGTTTTAAAAGATTCTGCGACACAAGATACAGCTGTGTCTGAAGATGCAACGGTAACGGCAGAAAGCACGCAGTCTGTCGATACATCTGCGGACCAGAGCACAGCAGACGAAGCTTCTGATGCCGATGTGGAAGAATCGGTAGAAGCTTCTGACGATGCGGATGCAGAGGAAGCTGAAGAAATTTCTATGCCGGCTCAGGATTTTGAAAAAGAGCTGAAAGCAGAGAAGCTGACAGTAACTGTCAAGGCAGAAGAAGGCGCACTTCCTGCTGAAACAGAGATGGATGTTAAAGCTGTCACAGACAAGGAAACATTGGATAAAATTTCTGACAAGGCAGAAAAAGAAGCCAGTGATGATGTTGCAATCGGCGACGTTCAGGCAGTTGATATTTCCTTCTGGTATGAAGGGGAAAAGATCGAGCCGGAAGAGAACGTTTATGTTACGATTGCGTCTTCCGTGATCGAAGATACGGATGAGCAGATGATCATTCGCGTTAATGACGAAGAAAGCGACAAAGTTGCCGATAACAAAAAAGGCAAAGCAGAAGTCGTCAAGGAGATGACGGAAAGACAGCTGAAGAAAAAAGACATTACCCCGGCAGATGATGAGATCGTGTTCGAGACAGAACTGAACTCAGTATATGCTGTTGTTGGTATGGAAAGCATTTCAACAGAGTATCTGACTGCAGACGGAGAAACATACAATATCACCATTACATATGGTCCGGAAGCAGAGATTCCGGCAGATGCAAAGCTTCAGGTAAACGAGATCCTTGCAGGAACAGATCAATATGACTCCTATAATGAGCAGGCACAGGAGCTTGTAGGAAATGATAATGATTCTGAAGCAGAAAAAGCACGCTTCTTTGACATTGAGATTATTTCCAAAGGAAGGAAGATTGAACCGAGTGCACCGGTAGAAGTGAAGATCGAGTATGCAGACGCTGTAGAGCTCGCGGAAGGTGAGGTGCTTCAGGTTGTACATTTCGCAGATGATGGCGCTGAGGTGATCACTCCGGAAGTAAACGGAAATGAGATCACGTTTTCTCAGGAAAGCTTTTCTGTTACCGGAACGATCGTGGCAGGTCTTGGAAGCAGCCAGAATGTTGTGCTGATCGCAGAGCATAATGGGAAATATTATGAGGTTCTTTATAATGGCAGCTTGAAGGAAATTGACTATGACGGTACATCTTTAAATACCGACGATACTATTCAAATCGATATGGCAGAGAGATGGGCTCGTAGCGGAAATAATCCCAATTATCGGCTGAGAGTACAGAACTCCGGTGGATATACCTATATTTCCCCGACAGCGACCAGCGGTCTGTCAGGCACACAGACAAATCTTACCTACACGAATAATCTGTTGTCCACGACCTCAGGAGGAACGACATCTTATCTTGGCGTCAATGAGACAGCGACAGCGATCACAGGCGGTAATTCTCAGGCGAATGCGGCAAGGTTTTATTTGGCAACGGTGCCGACACCAAGTGGAAATACAGTAGATCATATCGATATTGGTGTAGTTGCGACAGCAAAAGTCAATGTACCATTGGCTTACGGACCATATTACGATGCAGATGGAAATCTTCTTTTTACAGTATCCAAAGATAATCCAATTAACGGATACGGATTTAATAACAATATTCCGATCACACAGAATGATCTGATGGCATCAACGGTTAGCTCTTATACGCTGAATGCAGCAGGAGAGCATGTGCCACTGAACAACTTTGTTATCACCTCGTTCACAACCAGTACCGGTTCAGGACAGGCGATTGACCAGGTACGTTACAATGGCACGTTCCCGGTAGGGACATCTGCTTCGAGTGCCAACAAAGTATATTACAACGTTGATGTTACCAAACCGGTAGACCTTTCGATAGTTTACGATTACGACGGAGACGGCGATGATGATATTCTTTATGATATGGATGGGAATCCGCTTGTTGTAAACGTCGTCACATCCCTGGATGCTTCCTTTGATTACTGGGATTCTCGCAATGAGTGCCCGGGTATTTTGAATTCCACTCAGGTTAACCGGTGGAGAAACGGTGAATTTGTCACCGGAAACGGCGGTGGCATGGACTTCAGACTTGGTGCAAGCAGCGAGAGCGATGCGACATTGACAGCCATTGAAATCGTCAAATACGTAGTTGATGAGGATGGAAATACTATTGAACTACAAGAGGACTCACAGTATGTAGTTGACTTTAAGATTTATCAGAATGCCGATGGCGATGTAACTGCGCCGACAGCATGGTCTGGTGAGACGACGGAATCCGTAGATTATAGCGGGTACTCCACAAACGATACCCGTAATGTCACGGTCGGAACTAGCGGTATTGGTCTGGCGTATGATTACGATGTTACTGATGGTCTGACATATATCGAGGAAATAGAAGAAGATATTCCAGAGACAATCACAGATAAGGATGGTAATATCCGTGAGTACATGGGGACTTATATTGAAACAGAGTATGCATGGCGTAATGATGATGGCACGACACATTCGAATATCAACCAGTCGGATACGTTGAGTGCGATTCCGGATGTGGTCGGTGATTACTATTCGACGACTTGGGATGAAGATGGAGACGGAACACCGGATTCACTTCATAACACTTTCCTGGAGTTCTATGTATATAACGTATATTCTACGAACAAAACAGAAGTAACTGTCGAGAAAGTCTGGGATGACGCTCAGAATCAGGACGGTATCCGTCCGAGTAATGTAGAGGTTGTTTTGAATGGTTCTGATGGAAGCAGCTACAAGGCAACGCTGGATGGTACTGCAGATTCTGTACCGACTGGTTCGGCTGCAACCGGTTATGAGAGCGCTGCATGGAAAGCGACCTTTATTAACCTGCCGGTGAAGACTTCTGCCGGTGAAGACATCGCTTATACAGCAAGTGAAACGACGACGTCTGTGATCACCGGAACAGATGGCCCGGGCACCTATGCTTTTGCCGTGACCGGATCGCAGGAGAACGGCTTCACAGTAACCAATACGCATACACCGGAATTGACCGAAGCAACGGTTAAGAAAGTCTGGGATGATGCGGATAACCAGGATGGTATCCGTCCGGAGACCTTGACTGTAACATTATCAAATGGCGATAGCGTAACGCTGAGTGAAGACAATGGATGGACAGCAACCAAAACAGGTCTGCCAAAGTATGCAAATGGAACAGAGATTAAATACACCTGGACAGAAGGAACTCTGCCGAAGGGGTATTCGTTGACAAATACCAAAGTAGAAGGGACCATCACAACCTTTACGAATAGCCATACACCGGAAGTAACCGAAGCAACGGTTAAAAAAGTCTGGGATGATGCAAATAATCAGGATGGTAAGCGTCCGGAGACCCTGACTGTAACATTATCAAATGGCGATACCGTAACGTTGAGTGAAGACAATGAATGGACAGCAACCATAACAGGTCTGCCGAAATATGAAAACGAAGGCGAGGAAATCACCTATACCTGGACAGAGGATGAAGAAGGTCTGCCGGAAGGCTACGAGCTGACAGATACCAGTGTAGATGGAACCATCACAACACTGACGAACAGCTATGAGCCGGAAGTAACCGAAGCAACGGTTAAAAAAGTCTGGGATGATGCAAATAATCAGGACGGCAAGCGACCGACTACCTTGAAAGTCACTTTATCCAATGGTGATACGGCAACATTGAATGCAGACAATGAATGGACAGCAACCATAACAGGTCTGCCGAAATATAAAAATGAAGGCGAGGAAATCACCTACACCTGGACAGAGGATGAAGAAGGCCTGCCGGAAGGCTATGAGCTGACAGATACCAGTGTAGATGGAACCATCACAACACTGACGAACTCCTATACACCGGAATTGACCGAAGCAACGGTTAAGAAAGTCTGGGATGGTGCGAACAATCAGGATGGTAAACGCCCGACCGAGCTGAAGGTAACCTTATCGAATGGAACAGAAGTTACTTTGAATAAGGCAAATGAATGGACAGCAACAGTCGATAATCTGCCGAAATATGAAAACGAAGGTACTGAAATCGCCTACACCTGGACAGAGGATGAGGAAGGTTTGCCGGAAGGCTACAAGCTGACAGATACCAGTGTAGATGGAACCATCACGACACTGACGAACAGCTATGAGCCGGAAGAGACAACCGCAACGATCGTCAAGGTTTGGGATGATGCAGAGAATCAGGATGGTAAACGTCCGAATGCTTTGCAGGTAACGCTTTTAGCTAATGAAACAGAGGTTAAGACAATCACCCTTAACAAGGCAAACGAATGGACAGCAAAAGTAGAAAACCTGCCTGTATATGAAAACGAAGGTCAGGAAATCACCTACACCTGGACAGAGGATGAAGAAGGTCTGCCGGAAGGATACGAGCTGACAGACACCAGTGTAAATGGAACCATTACAACACTGACCAACTCCTATACACCGGAAGAAACAGAAGCGACGGTTAAGAAAGTCTGGGATGACGCAGATGATCAGGATGGCAAACGTCCGACAACTCTGACAGTAACACTGTCCAATGGAGATATGGCAACACTGAGTGAAAGCAATGAGTGGACAGCAACCATAACCGGCCTGCCGAAGTATGAAAATGAAGGTCAGGAAATCAAATACACCTGGGATGAAACTTCCGTTCCGGAGGGTTATGAGCTGATCAGTAATGAGACCGTAGGAACCATTACAACCCTTACAAACAAACACGAACCGGAATTGATCGATATTCCTGTTGAGAAGGTATGGGAAGATTCCGATAACAAGTATAAGATCAGACCGGAGAGTATTACGGTTCAGCTGCTTGCTGATGATGTAGAAGTTGCAGGAAAAACACTTACGTTGAGTGAAGACAATGAGTGGAAGGACAGCTTCGTAGAGCTGCCGAAATATGCAGCAAAGAAAGAGATCAAGTATGGTGTGAAAGAAGATATTGCGGTTACCGGATATAAAACAGTAATTACCGGTGATGCGGCAACAGGCTTTGTGATCACAAACACATTGGAACTTGGCGATCTGGTAGTTAAAAAGGCAGTTGACAGATTTGAAACAAACACAGATGCAACATTTATCTTCCAGGTTGTTGCGAATGTGGGAGATATCGAAGTTTACAACGACACTGTCACATTGACTCTGGATACAGCAGGGGAGAAGAGCGCAACCATAGCTGATAAGATTCCGGTAGGCGCAACCGTAACAGTAGAAGAAATATATGGTGGTGCAGACTATGAAATTGTTGGATCTTTGACAGCGGATACGACCATCCTCTCCAAAGAAGACGAAGCGGCACCTGCAACAGTTTCTTTCACAAACACTTATGATAACAAGCTGGTCCATGGTTACGGCATCCTGAACAACTACTCCAACGATGGAGAATGGACTCATAATGCAAGCAAAACCGACAGTGCAGATTAAGGGGGTGTGAAAAATGATGAAAAAGAAAACTTTACTCATGTCAGCCCTGGCCGTCGTATTGGCGGCAGGCATGACGATCGCCCCTGCGATGGCCTACTTCTCAGCGCACACAGAGGCGACCGGCAGCGTAGCAATTGCATTGGGTGACAAAACGCATATTGACGAGCAGGTTAAAGATTGGGAAAAGACGGTGACCATTTCGAACGAGGGTCCGGAAAGTGTCTATGTAAGGGCAAAGGCGATTGCCGGCGGAAATCTCAGCTTAGAGTATTCGGGTGACAGTTGGAGCCCTGGAGCAGACGAGTGGTATTACTATGACGGCATCGTTGATAAAGACGGCACAACAGATCCTTTAAAAATCTTCATCGGAAGTGTCCCGGAAGATGCTGAGGAGGCAAACGTTACAGTCATATACGAATGCACGAGAGTCTTCTATGGCGAAGATGGTAATCCCATCGCACTGGATGCAGAAAATGCAGACTGGACAGTGAAAGCAAAAACGGAATAGGAGGTGAGGACAGATGAAAGCAAAGAACAGAAAAAACTATAGAGCTGTTACAGCAGCCTTGTCGATTGCAGCAGTCGGACTCCTCGCCTTTGGATCCGTTGGCGGAGCAAGAGCGGCATTGACATATTCTGACACATACAATGGTCAGATTGGAACGCAGGATATCGGAGTCGGCTTGGTTGAAACGACAGGTGACAATGATCCGGAATCAATAGATAACGGAGGTGCATTGCTCACAAATCTGTTAGACGAAAATGAAGCGTTTAAAATCGGAAAAGTATATGACGAGAAGATTGCAGTCGAAAATACCGGAACGATTGACACATTTGTCAGATTAACGATTCATAAATACTGGGCAGATCCTAATGGTAAAAAGGCAACCGATCTCTCTCCGGAACTGATTAAATTAGAGTTTGATGATGAGAATTGGATCGTTGTAGAGAACGCAGCTGAGCCAGAGACAGTAACGCTTTACTACACACAGCCTTTAGCTTCCGGAGAGACAACAAACGATGTGCTGGAAAGCTTAAAGGTTGACAGTGAATTAGAAACTCTTGTCACCCAGACAGAAAAAGCAGCCGGCGGTGGAGTGGATATAATAACAACATTTAAATATGATGGTTATTCCATTGGCCTGAATGCAGAAGCAGACGCTGTCCAGACACACAACGCAGAAGACGCGATCCTGTCAGCATGGGGTGTTAACGCAGCCGGCGCAGACAGCGGAACGATCACGGCGATTAACTAGGAGGGAGGAATAGAAGATGAAAAAACTGATTACATTACTTCTCGTGGCTTCCCTTCTGGTATTCCCGGCAATATCAGCATTTGCACAGGACTATACCGTACCTGGCGGAAGCGTTGAATGGGATGGCTCCAAATTAAACAGCAACTTAAGCAGCCTGAATGATACGATCGGTGAAATGCAGCCGGGCGATACCGTTACCTATACGGTGCAGCTGAGCAACAATGGTTCAAAAGACGCTGATTTCTGGATGAGCAACACCATTTTGCAGAGTTTTGAGGACAACGGCAAAGCAAGCGACGGCGCATACACCTATTATCTTGCTTTTGAAGGTCCGAACGGAACAGAAGTTTTCTACAACAGTGCGGCAGTCGGTGGTGATGATTCCACCGGTCTGAAAGAAGTACCGGAGAGCCTGGAGGATGCGTTCCTGTTAGGCACGCTGGGAAAAGGCGATAGTGGAACAGTTACAGTTTATGTAGCGTTGGATGGCGAGACACAGGGTAACACGTATCAGAAAGCACTGGCAGAACTGCAGTTGGTCTTTGGCGTAGAAGATCGCACAACGACGAAAACGACAAAGACCATCACAAAAACGAAAACCGTTACGGTACCGGGTGAGACCAAGGTCGTAAGAACCGGGGATGACTTCAATATGGCACCGATCTATATCGCAGTGATTGCAGCAGGCGTGATCCTGCTCGTAGTCGCAACCGGACGCCGCAGAAAAACAGCAGGCAGATAAGGAGGGCAGAAAGATGAAGATGAAACGAATCACAACGATCGTGCTGGCCTCCTGCCTGACGATATGTCTGGCATCTCCGGCATTTGCAGCACCCTATGACTATACCGTAAAGGTATCCGGTGGAACGCAGGGTGAATATACAGGAAGTGCTTCACAAAAGATCCCCGCAGGCGAGACCTGGGGCCCGAGCACAGATGATATCACCGTAACGGATGATAAGTACTATGTAAAAGGCTTCCATCTGAGTGGTCAGGATGAGCCGGTCGGCGCGATCCCAATTACAGAAGATACTACCTTCGTCGCATCCTACGGAATCAAAGGCAGTGAGACCGTATCCTACACGATTCATTACGTAGACGAAGCCGGCGCTACGCTGGCAGAGGATGCGACCTACTATGGAAACGTTGGCGACAAGCCGGTGGTTGGATATCGGGATATCGAAGGCTATCTGCCGCGTGATACTTACAACGTAACATGGACCCTGACAGGGAATGGCGACGAGTACTCCTTCGTATACATTCCGGCGAACACCACCGAGACCGTTACCAATGAAGTAACAAATACAGTTACCGGTGAAGGTGAGACCGTAACAGTAGCCGGCGCCGGAACCGCAGCCGGAACAGCTACAGGTGCAGCCGGTACTACAACAGGCGCAACCGGAGCAGCCGGTGGCGCAGCGGCAGGTGGAGCCGCAGCAGGTGATGCAGGTGCAGCAGGACCGGCGGACATCGTAGACCTCGATGATCAGGATGTTCCGTTAGCAGGCGTAGACGATGCAAATGGCGATAATGGTGACGGAACGACTGCAGAAGCAGGCGAGGAAGAGACCATCAACGACGATCAGGTTCCGACAGCAGGCATTTCTACCGCAGCGAAAGCAGGTATCGGCGTGATCATCGCAGCAATTGTAGCAATCATTGCAGCAATCGCAGTTCGTGCACGCAGGGGAAAAAAGGAAGAAGAAGTATAAAACATAATCATGTCAGATCATCCATTTGATATGACAAAACGATGAGAGATTATCTATGAAACGAAAAAGAGTAAGCAGACTCAAACGATCGATCATCATAACACTGGTTGCAGGGATTGTGGTTTCACAATCCCTGCCCGTGGCATTTGCGGCAGAATTATCCGCGGAGGAGGAAACCTCTGTGATACCAGCCGGCGGAGCAGATGATCCGATCAAAGACAACACGAATTGGGAGGATAACACACAGTCCGGTTCCACAGGATCGGGCGTGGTTGATGATACAAGAAATCCGGACAATGAATCTGGAAATGCTGACGCGGAATCTGGAGATACTGGTGCAGCTGGTACCGGCAGCCAGGCCTCGTCTGATGCATCCGAAGCAGGCGCTCCAGCGAATAATGCGAAAGCAACAGACGGGAATACGGATGCCAAAGGAAACGAAATTTCCAAAGATGCTAAAGGCAAAGATAGCACACAGGCAGGCGCCAAGGATGCTAAGACGAATGCTGACAGTAATAGCTCGAAGGACACTCTGACAGAGCAGGCACAGGATCCTGCTGTCGAGGCGACAGTACCGCTGACAGATGATGACAGTGTGAAGGAGACAGAAGTCCTGCACGAGGACGATACGGAAGTGATCCCGGAGGGCGAGCTTGTCCCTGCACCGGTGATCAATAACAGCTTCCGCTTCTGGACAGTGGCAAAAGACTATGCATACGCATCGGAAGACATCCCTGTCCTGGAGGAGAAAAATGATTCCGCCCGTGAGATCGGCGAGTTAAAGAAAGATGCGCTCTGCTATCTGATCAAGGATGAGGGCGACTGGTATTATATCGAGTCAGGTGAAGTCCGCGGTTTTGTCGAGACAGACAAGCTCCTGACAGGAGAGGACGCTGCTCCGTTTACCAAAGCGCATGAAGAGAGGGCAGCCTATATTTCCGAGCGGACCGGTATGGAGTTTGATGTCGAGGATGTCACATCCAAGGCATTCTCATATGTATCAAGAAAAGAGAACAAGGCATTTACCTATGAGAGAGCGACAGTCTATCAGACCGTCGTTGAGCGGGATCCGGTTCTTCCGGCCAAAGGGAAACTGAACATCCGTGAAAAGGCAAACGAAGATTCCCGCATCGTCGGGATCCTTCCGGCAGACGGGATCGCGTATGTGATCGCGGATAAAGACGAGGATTGGATATATGTGGAATCCGGAGATGTCAGGGGATTTGTAAAGAGAGACCTTTTGCTCATGTCGGAGGATAAGGAAGCGACAGTAGATGACACAGAAGAATCTGCAAGCCCCCTCACGAAAGACGAAGCAGACTACGCTACTGCGACGATCAAAGTCGACCCGAAGGATAATAAGTCCCTGTACTACACATTGACTTCGATTCGCTCAGGTGTCCCGGATGGGATGCTCCGGAACTCGATCCTGCAGTACGCGTCTCAGTTCATCGGCAATCCCTATGTCTGGGGAGGCACGAGTCTGACGAACGGTGCAGACTGCTCCGGATTTGTATTAAGCATCTTTGCACAGTACGGATATGATCTGCCGCATTCATCCGCAGAGCAGGCGACCTGCGGCATGCCGATTGATGTAGAAGATGCGCTCCCGGGTGACCTGATCTTCTATGGCGATGATAATGGCATTTACCATGTCGTGATCTATGCGGGAGACGGTAAGACCATCGAGGCGAAATCCACGAAGTACGGAATCGTGGCATCGAAGGTCAGTTACTCATCCGCTGTGGCGGCAGTCCGCGTGATCGAAGAGAACGAAGCAGTCCGCTATGACATCCCGTCAGGTCTGGGCAGCGTTCATACCTACATGGGCTGGCAGAAGGTTACAGATCGCAGATCCCAGCAGTGGGCGTTCAAGAAAGCGGCCGGTATGACATTTGATTCGGAAGGATTCGGTGTCGTAGACAACCGCTATGTCATCGCATGTACATCGACCTATGGGAATATCGGCGACTATGTCGATTTTTATCAGGAGGACGGAACCGTCATCCCATGCATCATCGGGGACTTCAAGAACCAGAGTGATGCGGGATGCAACGCATACGGCCATATGGACGGTGACTGCATCGTCGAATTTGTTGTCGACCAGAAGAGCTGGTACCAGGGCAGCCATGCCAACCCGGGAACAGACAGCTGTCATCCGGAATGGAACCAGAATATCGTAAAGGCGGAGAACGTCGGCAGCTTTTATGATTGACAGGAGCATCTGCCAGGTCGTCTATAAATCCCCCTACCAAGCCCACAAATACTTTCCAACAAAAGTCAAGTCCAGTATAATAATCGTAACCAAAAACATCACGATGCGACACACTACCTATTTATGATCCGGAGAATTAAAAACCCGGTAAGTACAACACATAGGAGGTGAGCACGATGACGAATATATACGGTTACATCCGTGTGAGCAGCAGAGACCAGCATGAGGACCGTCAGCTGATCGTCATGCGGGAACGGCACATCCCGGAGAAAAACATCTTCATTGACAAGGTGTCCGGGAAAGACTTCAACCGCCCGGCTTACAAACGCCTCATGAAAAAGCTACGAAAAGACGACCTTCTTTATATAAAGAGTATCGACCGGCTGGGCAGAAACTACGAGGAGATCATCGAGCAGTGGCGATTGCTCACGAAAAAAAAGAAGGCCGACATCTGCGTGATCGACATGCCGCTCTTAGATACGCGCATCGGAAAAGATCTGATGGGGACGTTCCTGGCGGACCTGGTATTGCAGATCCTCTCCTTTGTCGCAGAAAGCGAACGCCGCATGATACTTGAGCGCCAGGCGGAGGGCATCGCGGCAGCAAAAAAAAGAGGCGTCAAGTTCGGACGCCCGCAGATTCCGTTACCGGAAAACTATTTAGATGTCTATCAACGCTGGAAATCAGGGCAGATCACTGCGACAGCAGCGGCCAAAGAACTGGGTATGCCCCGCACAACCTTTCGAAATAAGGCCGAATCCTTTACTTTTTCGCCAGTATTTCTATAGTCGTCTCAGTCAAATGATTCATTTGATTTTTCATCCCATTCAGGGACTCTTTTCTACCCTTATTATTATAGAAGAAACATCAAAGAAACCGTCAAAAAATGTACCGATTCAGGTTGAAATAAGCAAAAAATGTCAAAAATATAGACAATAAGTTTGTTTTCTAAAGTAGACTATAGCATTTTTATAAAAAATTTACAATCCCTTGGCACAAAAAAAGATTTATGGCGTAAAGCTCACAAATGGCCTGTTTTCCTAGGAAAACAGGTCTTTTTCTAATGGCGGAAAAGCAAACCTTTTCGCCATCTTGAAAGGCAGGTGGTGAGCGTGCCAAAGATTAAAAACTTAACAGGTGAGACATTCGACAAGCTCACTGTCTTAGAAAAGACAAAAGAGCGAGACGGTCGATACATCGTCTGGAAGTGCCGATGCACCTGCGGAAACGAAGTCCTCGTCAGCTCGAAGAAGCTGCAACGCGGCACGGTCACAAGCTGCGGCTGTGACAGAAGCGTCGCCAGGACGCGCGGCAAACCGCCGGAGGACCTGACAGGCCAGCGCTTTGGTGACCTGGTCGCGATCAGGCGAGTCGAGTCGGTCAACCGCAAAACCATGTGGCTTTGCCGATGCGACTGCGGAAACGAAAAGATCGTTGAGAAGCAAGCGCTAAAGACCGGCAGGACAACGAACTGTGGCTGCAAGCAGAGAATGACGCAGCGCGGGAAAAGGCCAAAGGACCTGACCGGACAGAAGTTCGGCAGGCTGACCGCCATCGAGCCGACAAAGCGGAGAGACTGCAAAGGATCCGTTTACTGGAAATGCCGGTGCGACTGCGGCGGCGAGGCAGAAGTCACAGAAGACAGCTTAAAGACGGGAAACACCGTATCCTGCGGCTGCAGGAGACAGGAAATCCATAGCAACATCCAAAACACACTGACCTTTGTCAACGGGACCTGCATCGACTATCTGCGATCCAGGAAATCCCGGTCGGACAACAAAAGCGGCTTCCGAGGGGTCTACAAGATCGGCGACAAATATCGCGTCAACATAGGATTCCAGAGCAAACGTTATTATTTAGGAACCTATGACAACTATGAGGAAGCAGTCAGCGTTAGACAGGATGCAGAAAAAGAACTGCACGAAAAATATGTAGAGCTCTACGACTGGTGGAGCAAAAGCGCCGAATTCAATTCAGAATGGGCCGAAAGAAATCCGCTGGTTATGGATGTACAGATAAAAGACAAAGAGTTATACGTAACATCACCATTGTTTGACCAGATGCAAAAGCAGGAACAGGCAGAGGTGCAGCGAAAGATAGAGAAGCAGAGAATGCGGGCCTGAAGAAAGAATAGAAAGAAAACGATATGACAGTTGAAGAACAGCTGATCCGGTTTGATGAGGACATTAGAAAAGAAGCATCCCTGTCAGGGGAATCTTTGAAAGAAAAAGTCCTCCGACAGGAAGATGAAATCGAAAGTCTGAAGTCACAGCTGGCCGCGGCACAGGAGATCCAAAACGAAGATAAGAAGCACCGGTTCAGAAGGGCACTTCGGAACACGATCTTCACCCTGATCACAGTCGCGGCGATCGCAGTGCTCATAGCAGTCTTCCTGATGCCGGTCATGCGGATCTATGGAAGCAGCATGAATCCGACACTCTCTGAGGGGAACATCGTGGTTTCCGTTAAGGCAGGAAGCCATATGGACACGGGAGATGTGGTCGCGTTCTATTACAACAACAAGATCCTGGTCAAGCGTGTGATCGCGCAGCCGGGGCAATGGGTAGACATCGATAAAGACGGCACAGTATATGTCGACAACCAAAAGATCGAAGAACCCTACCTGACAGAGAAAGCATTTGGTGAATGTAACATAGACCTGCCCTATCAGGTCCCGGAATCGAGGATCTTCGTGATGGGCGACAACAGAAGTGTATCAATCGATTCCAGAAACACGTCGATCGGATGTGTGGCAGAGGAACAGATCGTAGGAAAGATCGTGTTCACGGTGTGGCCGCTCAAAGGATTCGGACCTGTGAAGGAATAACGGCAGAAAGAATGGTTCGTAGACGGGAAGTTTGCGAAAGGGGATGCAGATGATGAAAAAGTGGATCGAGTTATTAAAGAAGAAAAAGACAGCGATGACGATCGCGGCGATACTGGTCGTATTCGTCACGACTTATACGCTGATCCTGCCTGCATTAACAGTCGAGCAGAGCACGGCAAGTGAAGCCGGGATCGTGCTGGATCAGGATGCAGCAAATGAGGCGGACGCCGAAGCTGTCACGGTAGAAAAGGACACTGCAGAAGTTTCGCAGGATACGGCTGCGACGGATGCTGCCGTAGAAGAGGACACAGCGTCTGAAGAAGCGGCTCCCGATGAGGCGAGCGTGGCTGACAATGATGCAGCTACGGCTGACAAGGCAGCTGCGACTGATGAGACAAAAGCATCCGATGATGCAAAAGATACATCCGCAGCTGTAGAAGATACAGCAGAAGATGCGGATGCTATCGCTATGCCTGCACAGAACTTCGAGAAAGAGCTGAAGGAAGAAAAGATCACCGTCTATGTCAAGGCAGAAGAAGGTGCACTTCCGGAAGGCACAGAGATGAAAGTTGAGATGATCGATGATCAGGATACCTTAGACAAGATCTCCGAGAAGGCAGAGGCGGAAGCGAAAAAGCAGGATAAGACCATCGGTGAGATCCAGGCAGTCGACATTTCCTTCTGGTATGAAGACAAAGAGATCGAGCCTGAGAAGGAAGTCTATGTCACGATCGCATCCGACATGATCACAGAAGACAGCGATCAGATGATTGTCCATGTCAACGACGAAGACACCGATAAGGTAGCCGACAATAAGAAGGGCGAAGCGGAAGTCGTCAAGCCGATGACAGAGAAGCAGCTTGAGAAGAAAGATATCACCCTGGCAAAGGATGAGATCGCATTCGCAGCTGAGCAGTTCTCGCCGTATGCCATTGTGGGGACGGAGACGATTAGTACACAGTTCATTACTGCAGATGGCAAGACTTTGAGCGTAACAGCTACATTTGATGCTCGTGAACTGCTTCCGAAAGACGCTGTCCTGGAAGTATCTGAAGTGACCTATGAAGATGATCCGGATGCATACGCTAAGCGCAATGAGCGTCTGGCTGAGGCTTTATTCGAGAAGTATGGAAATGTTGCAATTACTGATGCCCGATATCTGGACATTTCCGTTATGGTTCCAGATGAGTCAGTCGGGGGAGACGCAAAGAAGGAATACGAACCGGTTTATCCAGTGAAAGTTAAGGTTGATTACACCGAGACTATGGATACCACCAATCCCGGAGAATATAAAGATTATAACGATGGGTCAACAAAGGTGACTCCGGATATCGGAAACCACATTGTTGGAGTCCATTACACTGAAGATGGAGCAGAGTTCCTTGAAACCGTTGATGAGAGCACCAATACAGGAGTTTCCGAGACAGTAACAAAAACCGATAGTTTCTCAGAATACGATTTTGCCTATATCTATGAATATGAAATCGTAGATACCGACTACGATTATGAACCTAGTCAGATAAGCACAATGACTTTAAATACGGGTATGTCGACCAAGGCTGCCGGTAGTGGAATGCTTCGGGCAGCTGGAGATACGCCTGCTCATTCTAAGACGCTGAGCGACAATCACGATGGTACTCATAAGTTAAGTCTGACTGTTACCGGTGACGCAGATACGGACAGTAATACTGCTTCTAATGCCAATGTCATCATCGTTTTTGACACATCGAATTCGATGATCAACTATTATGTGCCGATGGCAAATGGTGCCAGGGGATCAGATAGTGATGACGGATATCCTAGTTATGTTCTATATTATCGCGATGGCAATAGGTATCGAGAAGCTGACGACGGATATACAGGAACTGTCTATCGTAGAAACGGGAACAATTATACTCCATATACCAGTCAGCGTTACAGCAAGACAATTCGCCGTGCAGACGCCGCTGAAAAAGTACTTTATGACTTTACTCATGCCCTGTATGGGTATCAGAACACTGATGATCCAAGCACGCCAGAAGATGAGAGCAAGAATATACAGACAGCTTTGATTACTTTTAATACGGGAGCAACTACAGCACAAGGTTGGACATCTACAGAGTCGGATATGGTAGGAACTCAGAATAACCAGAAAATGAGTTGGACTGGTGCAGGTGGATCCAAAAAGATTGCAAACGCTTCTGGCACAAACTGGGAAGCTGCGCTTCAGCGAGCACAAACATTAATCGGAACAGATGATAATGAAAATGACCCAACATTTGTTGTCTTTATCACAGATGGTCAGCCTACCCAGTGGGTCGGTCATACAAGCGGTTATGACACTACTGGAGAAGGCTATGTTCAATCAAGGGATGAAGCTCGAGCACTTCAGTTGGCGTGTGCTGCAACCGGAACAGATTCGCATGGCGCACTCTTCGGGATTTATGCATATGGTACAGAAGCTGACTACCTGGATGAGTTAATGTACTACGCATATACCGGGACTGCGCGTGATATGGATCCGGGTACCGTTGCGACGGATGGCTATTACAACGCTGCCGATTCATCATCACTGGCAGACGCAATCAACGACATTTTTTCGAAGATCGTGAAAACCCTGGGTATTACAGGGGTATCTGTCAACGATGGTACAACCAGTCAGGTACAGACGACATCAGGTGAAATCAGTCATCTGTTGGAAGTAGATACAAGTACTTACGAATATTGGCTTTCCTTCAATACGGTCGATGGAAAATTCACCATGAAGGACCTTCTTAGCGGCAATGATATTGAGTACACAGTTACCTCTTCTGGAAATAATGTAACTATATCCTGGTCCAAGGACGGAAATAACTATTCTGAAACATATGAAGGTACATACAGTGCAGGAACAGCCAGGATCAAATGGGACAGAGCCACTTCGTTCTACAACTATGCGCCTCCGACGGCTTCCTTCACCAATCCTTCGGTGGATTGGGACCTTTCGACTGTTGGTACACTGTTGGATGGTGTGACGTATGAGGTTACTTTTGATGTGTATCCCAGTCAGTATACACTGGACCTGATTGCCCGAATGAAGAATGGTGAAATCAAGTATTCTGATTTGGATTCGGAAGTTAAGAAGTATTTGAAGGAGGATTATACGCTTCACACCAATACAGAAGCAAACCTCACTTATACTGATTCACGCAATGATCAAGGAGAACAGACAGTTCCATATGTTAACCCTGAGCCTGTTTCAACCAATTCTGAACAGCTGACGATTAACAAAGAGTGGGAAGGCGGCGACCCGGATACAGACAGTCTTCCTATTACAGTCATGATGGGAGGCGAGGAGTTTCATACATCAACGTTAAGCGCTGCAAATAATTGGAGCACTGACGCAACCATCTCAATCGGTATTATTAAGAACGGCCAGGCACTTTCCGGCGCAATGGGACATGATTTCTCTTTCGCAGAGCTTGATGATACGCAGTATCACTGGGAACTTGATGCGCCTATTGTACGTCCTATGCTTGTCAATGGTACTTTGACGATGTTGATTAAAGCTGATACCAAGCATCCTGTTCCAAGCGGAGCTACAACCTATACGATTGACGGATCGACCTATTACGTAGATTCTTCTACCACTGGACTTACAGCAACCAACATTCGTCGTTCTTATCTCGATGTTGTAAAGACAGTTACGGGAGCGAATGCACCTGCGGATGCAGAATTTGATTTCACTATGAAGGTGGTCAACTCGCGTGCATCCACTGCTGGTGATCCGGAAAATCTGGATTCTGACTATTATGTATGGTTCTCAGTTGCAGATTCTAATAACGGTTATGCGTTTGTCATTGATGACAATCTTGTTAACGGAAATGTGACGCGGGCAACTAACGATTCCGGAGCTTATACCGGCTACTATTATATGCCAAGCGGCACAGAGATTCATGTAAACATGAAAGCCGGCTATAGTCTTCGTTTCTTGAACCTGCCAAGCGGGTCATCATATGAAGTTGCTGAGTCAGCCACAATGCCCAATGAAAGCTTCAGCTTCGTAAGCATTACCGGAGATGGAACGGTTGATCCTGATAATAATCAGAAAATGACCGGAACAATTGTAACAGCAAATAATGGATATAGAGTCTCTGTCGCAAACAAGTATACAGCAGTTGATGTTCAACTGAAGAAGGTTGATGACAAAGACCAGCTGTTAAGTGGTGCAATATTTACACTTGCCAAGCAACAAGGAACTGCATGGGGCAATATTCAGGAAGATATTAAGCCCGGAGATACAGAATCCGGTACTGCAAATCCTGTTGATCTCGGTGGATTAGGAGTAGGCAAGTATCGATTGACAGAAACAAAATCACCGGATGGCTATATCAAGCTGACAAGCCATATAGACTTTGAAGTTTATAAAGATGGAACAGCGTTAGCGGTAAAGCTGGCTGAAGGAACAACCGGAGCAAAAATTGAGAAATCAGGAACAGAGGATGCTCCTGTTTATACCGTTATCGTTGAGAACACTCCGGGTGAGGCTCTTCCGAACACCGGTGGCCCTGGCACATTACCTTATACATTAAGCGGCATCGCGCTGATGCTTGGTGCAGCTTTGATGTACGGCTTCAGGATGAGGCGTAGAGAAAGGAGGTTAAACTAACAGCCTCTGATCTCGACGAATAACTGACGCCGAAATCTGAAACCGTGATATTACAACTTAATAAAAGGCTGTCCCGACGGAAAACTGTCGAGGTGCCGGAGGGGCGTCCGTGATACCAGCTGTGGTTTGAAACAGCAAACAAGTGCCTTTAATGGATAGTTGAAGAAACATAAAAGTCCTTGAAGGGACAGAGTGACAGAAAGGATGGACAATTATGAAGAAAATGAAAAAGATCTTAGCTCTGGTCATTGCCATGGTTATGGTACTTGGGATGAGCACAAGCGTGTTTGCTCAGGACATTGGTGGAACACAGACCAGTGGAAAAGGCCAGATTACAATTAGTAATGCGGCAAAAGGTGAAACATATACGATTTATAAGCTTTTTGATGCAACATTAGGAGAAAAGGGAGAAGTGGCATATAAGGGCCCGATTCCTTCTGAATTAACAGCTTATTTTGAAGAGACTTCTACCGGCTCAGGTTATGTTAAAGCTACTGCAGCAGCAGGAACTGCTACCAATATGAGCGATGGGCTTAAAGCAGCTCTGAAGACTTGGGCAAATGCTCAGTCTGCTAATGCTGGAACAGCTGTAAGTGATGGTACTACCCTTAATTTTAATAATCTTGATTATGGCTATTATGTTGTTACAACTACACAGGGAGAGCAGCTTGTGTCGGTTGATACAACCATGCCAACAGTATCGATTATTGACAAGAATACCACGACACCGACTGCAGGCAAGAAGGTAGATGGACAGGACACAGCAACAGCATCTATTGGTGATACGGTTACTTTCACAGCTACTTTTGATACTACTAACTATATTGGTGATGAACAGGTTAAATCTTATACGATTTCTGATACTTTACCGCCATTCCTTAGTTCTGTAAATATTACTGGACTTAAAATCGTTCAGAGTACAACAGATAAGACCACTTACCCAGATGTGGATCTTTCTTCCACATATACTTCTTTCAGTAACAAACAGATTATTATTCCGTGGGTAGATGATAATGGTGCAAGCCTTTATAAAAATGGTTCTGTCATTACCCTTACATATACCGCTGTAGTTACGTCGACTGTTAATATCAATGGTGCGAATACTAATAAAGTTACTTTGACACCAAATAAAGATAAAGAAGGTAAGGACCCGTTTGAAACACCGTATAGTGATACAGCGGTAGTAAATACCTACGGCGCAGCTTTAAAGAAGGTAGACGATCAGGGCAATCCTCTTAAAGGTGCAGAATTTACAGTTGCAGGTCTGGTAGTTGAAGCAGTCTCTGGTGAAGCTGGGGTATATCGTGTTGTATCTTATAATCCTAACAGTACAACACCGAGTGATGCGATGACTGTTAATGACGAGGGCAAACTTTACATTATCGGTCTTGCGTCTGATGTTACTTTGAAAGTTACAGAGTCTAAAGCTCCAGATGGATATAATAAGCTTACGACAACTACGGATCTTAAAGCTCAGGTGCTTACCAAGACTATTTATGAGACTTCCGGAACAAGATACTATGATGCTGATGGTAATCTTTATGCACAGGAAGAAACTGGTACTACTGCAACTGAAGTAACTAAGAATTATACCGAATTGGATGCTGCTGCAGTATCTATTGTAAATGAAAAAGGCGTTGAACTTCCGTCCACCGGTGGCATCGGTACCACAATCTTCTACATCATCGGTGCAATCCTTGTAATCGGTGCTGGCGTTGTTCTGGTAGCTCGCCGCCGCATGAGAGTACAGTAAGTCAAACCGACCTACTTAAAAGACGTGGCTAAGATTAGGTGAACTATTTAATCCGACCACAGCTAATTTAAAAATGAACCCCAACATTACGGGAGCCTGACCGTCAGGCCAGGCTCCCCCGGGGGAATCATTAAATAACATAATCACATAGCATAAAGTGGAGCGAATCTGTCGGGTTACACACCCGTTCCAGGTTTGGTTCCGACAACACTAAAATTTTATGATCGTTAATCTTAGTGGTGATACACACCTTGACATCAACTAAGGCCAGTACTTGGGGCTGCTGAGACGATCAAGTAAAAGGGTGAAATCTAATAGAAAGAGCTTAAGCATAAGCATTCATTTATCGAATAATGAAAAAACGATTTGGCGTCAAGGATAAGCCGATTGAAAAAACTGAACAAAAGGGCTGGTTTCGACGTCATATGACAGGTGTGATCCTGGCGATCATCCTGATCGCCGGGGCATCGCTCCTGGCCTATCCGAGTGTATCGAACTACTGGAACCAGTTTCACCAGACGCGGGCCGTCATGAGCTACGTGGAAACAGTCGATAACCTAGATGAAGAAGAATACCAGAGAGTCCTGAACGCGGCGTATGAGTATAACCATAAGCTGGCAGAGACGGGATTCGACTGGCACATGGATGAAGTGGAGCTAGCTGAATACAACGAGCAGCTTAGCATCGATTCAACAGGGATCATGGGATATGTCAACATCCCGAAGATCAATGTTATGCTTCCGATCTACCACGGTATGGAGGAATCGGTCCTGCAGATCGCGATCGGTCATCTGGAGGCAACATCCCTTCCGGTTGGAGCAGAGACCTACAGCCATGAAGAACGGAAAGTGACAGACAAGGCAGATGGCAGCCATTGCGCGATAACCGGTCACAGAGGCCTTCCGTCAGCAAGACTTTTCACAGACCTTGACCAGATGGTGGAGGGAGACCAGTTTTCCATCACCGTCTTAAACGAGACGATGACCTACGAAGTCGACCAGATCCGCATCGTAGAACCGACCGATCTTTCAGATCTACAGGTCGTTCCGGGCGAAGACTACTGCACATTGATCACCTGTACACCGTACGGAATCAACACACACAGACTTCTGGTAAGAGGGCACCGTGTCGAGAACACATTTGATGACGCAAACATCAAGCCGGAGGCGATCAAATATCAGCCGGGCCTGATCGCGCCGCTGGTAGCCGCACCGATCCTGTTGATCTTACTGATCATGCTGTTGATCGTAACGAGAAAGAGAAAGCCGGTGAGGGCGATAACAAAAGACGAAAACAACAGTGATATACAGACAGATACTAATATAGAAGCTGATAAAGATATAGAGAAGGAACAGGCAAAACACAGATTCTGGCATAGAGGCAAAAAGTAAGAAAGGTACCTGATGCAAGATTGCCGGGGAGGTGACATATGAGAAAGGAAAAAGAAAACAAAAAGAGAAGAAAGCTTTTGCCGGCAATGCTGGCGGTCGCGCTGGCAGCAGTGATGATCGTGCCGATGGGGAGCGGATTGGCGAGAGCAGCTGAAGGTGATGATAAAGAGCCAGGGACAGAAGCGGAATATTCGCTCACGGTCAATCTTTCATCGGATCAGGCAGAGTTTGTTGATGATCTGAAAGGAACCACACTTCAGTTTTATCAGGTCGCTTCCGGCGAAAAGAATGACAGTTATGATACCTATGACTGGACGTTAGCGGCGCCATTCAATACGGAAACGATTGCTGCATCTTTTGAAACAGCACAGGAGCAAGGTGATATAGATGCCAGCAGCAAAGCATATGAGAGTATTGCAAAAGAGGCGATCTCCATTGTTGCAGCTCCAGGATCGACTGCATCACCTGCGGCGACAGGGGAATTTACGAAGCCAGCTGAACTGGATCCGGGTATCTATCTGGTCGTTCCAGTACTCGATACGATCGAGCAGGATGAAGAAGATAACATCATTGTTACGACAGACGAGTGGATCTATACATTTAACCCGATGATGATTTCTGTGCCTACCAAGGATCCGGCAGAAGACGGTTCAAGAGGCACCGCATACGAGTATGGCCCATGGATCAAAGAAGTGGTAATGAACGCCAAAGTCAGTCGTGAACCGGCCCTTGGCAGCATTGCGGTCCAGAAGACAATCCCGACCTATGAGGACAAAGATCCTGGGACATTCGTATTCTCGATCGTGGCAACTAAGGGTGAGAACGCAGACGGGACGCCCAAAGTAGTCTACAGCGATGTCGTTTCCATCACGATGGATCATCCGGGAACATCGGATCTTCGCATCATCGAAAAGAAGATCCCGGTGAAATCTAAGGTAGTAGTCAAAGAGATTTATGCGGGTCCTATGTATAATGTGGCGGCAGATCCGGTCGAAGTAGAAGTTGCAACCGGAGAGATCACAGAAGAGACCACGGACTCGATTGCATCATTTACAAACGATTACAACGGCAGGCATAAGGGCGGCGGAAGCATTGAGAACCGGTTCACGAAAGGGGAAGACTCTTGGAACGCACCGGAGCAGGTATATTCAAAGCCCGCGCCGAGTGAAGAGTAAGAAAAGGAGCAGATTATGAAAAAGAAACATATTATTCTTGGATTTGTAGCTGCCGCGCTGATCGCTTCCTCGACGATAGCCCCCGCACTGGCATATTTTACGGATCATACAGAAGCAGTAGGCAGTGTGCAGATCGCACTGGGAGATGAGACACATATCAACGAGCGGGTTGCAGACGGACAGAAGATCGTATCGATCAGCAGTACCTATGGCCAGCCGGTGTACATCAGGGTACAGGCATTTGCGGCAGAAGGCATGGCCCTTGTCTATAGCGGCAGCGGCTGGGTAGACGGCGGAGACGGATTCTGGTATTTCACGACGCCGATCGCACAGGGAGAGACGACAGGAGACCTTGCCGTTACGATCCCGAAGACACTGATCGATGGAGATCAGGATTTCAACATCGTAGTCGTCTATGAGAGTGCACCGGCAGAGTTTAACGAAGACGGAGACCCGACAGGATATCCGGAAGCCAACTGGGATACCCCGGTGGAACCGATCGAGTAAGGAGGTGAGGACAGATGAAAGCAAACAGTAGAAACAAATACAGAAAAGTTACAGCTGTATTGTCTGTTGCGGCAGTCGCGCTCCTTGCCTTTGGAGGCGTGACCGGAGCAAGAGCAGCGTTGACATACTCGACTGTTTTTCAGTCGGATTTCGGGACACAGGATATAGGTGTTGGGCTCGTAGAGAAAACAGGCGCGAATGACGCAGTATCGATCGAGGAAGACGGAGCACTCCTTACCAAGCTGGTCGGAGAGGGCGAAACCTTTATCGTAGGGAAAAAATACGATGAGCAGCTGATGGCGGAAAATACCGGAACGATCGATGAATATGTCAGGATGACGGTGCATAAATACTGGGTCGATGGCGATGACAAACAGACAGACCTTAAGCCTGAGCAAATCAAGCTGACATTCAATGAATCAGACTGGATCGTGGTGGATGAAGATAAGACCGATGAGACGATTGTTCTGTATTACAAGACACCATTGGCGGCAGGTGAGGAATCTGTTACGAAAGCGGCTGTAACGAGTCTGACAGCAGACAGCAGTATTCTGAGCGCTGTTAAGCAGACAACGGCGAAATCTGATGACGGAACAACGATCACGACAGAGTACGCATATGATGGCATTTCGATCGGACTGGACGCAGAAGTAGATTCCGTACAGACCCATCATGCACAGGATGCGATGCTCAGTGCCTGGGGTGTGAACGCATCATTCTCCGGCGATACATTGACAGCAGTAAACTAGGAGGGAGGAAAAGAAGATGAAAAAACTGATCGCATTACTTCTGACAGCATCCCTTCTGGTATTTCCGGTGATGAATGTGTTTGCAGCAGAAGGAGACCAGGAGATTCCTGATGGATATGTCGAATGGGATGGTTCAAAACTAAACGACAATTTAGATGATCTTCAGGAGAAGATCGGAGATATGCAGCCGGGAGACAGTCTGACCTATAAGGTTACTGTCAAGAACAGCAGCCCAACCGATACGGATTTCTGGATGAGCAACGAGATCCTGCAGAGTTTCGAGGATAACGGCAAGGCGAGTGACGGTGCATATACCTACTATCTTGCATATACAGGGCCGGATGGGACAGAAGTATTTTACAACAACTTAAGAGTCGGCGGTGATGACGCACAGGGTCTGCATGAAGTGCCTGACGGCGTAGACAGCAAAGACCTGGCAGAAGCCATTTATCTGGGCAAGTTGGCACAAGATCAGAGCGGCGAAGTCACTCTGATGGTAGCACTTGACGGTGAGACGCAGGGAAATGCTTACCAGAACGCGGATGGACGGCTGCGTCTGAAATTCGGTGTAGAGCAGCGAGATGTCACAAATAAACGTGTGAACAAGACAGAGAACAAGACTGTATACCAGTCAAGTGACGTTAAGACCGGTGATGATTTCAATATGCTGCCGCTCTCAATCGCAGCATTAGCAGCAGGGATCCTGCTGGTTGTAGTTGCAACCGGACGTCGCAAGAAAGCAATCGGAAGATAAGGAGGGGCTAGAGATGAGAATGAAAAGAATAACAGCCATCGCAATGGCCGCCTGCTTATCCGTATGTTTGGCATCTCCGGCATTCGCAGCAGACTATAAATATACCGTTGAGGTATCCGGAGGACTGCACGGCGATGTTTCAGGCGAGACGCCGACTGAGATTGCAAAGGACGGGCAGTGGAATCCGACTGATTACAGTGTAACCGCAAAAGACGGATATTATTTTAAAGGGTTCCATATCAGTGGTCAGGAAGGACTGGTAGGAGCTACCACGATCACAGAAGACACCACGTTTGTAGCAACATATGGTATCGAAGGTACTTCTACGATCCAGTATACGATCCACTACCAGGCGGAAGATGGAACAACACTGGCACCGGATACGGTTTACAGTGGAAATGTTGGTGACAAACCGGTCATAGCTTATCAGGATATCGCAGGATACCTTCCGAGAGATACCTATAACGTGACCTGGACACTGACAGATGATCCGAATCAGGAGTTTACATTTGTCTATATTCCGGCAGCTACCACAACCACCACAACTACCACGACCACAACGACAGTGACCACCCCGGCTGAAGGAACAGCCGCAGCCGGTACAGCAGGTGCGGCCGGAACCGCAGCCGGTACAGCAGGTGCAGCCGGTACTACAACAGGCGCAGCCGGAGTAGCCGGTGGCGCAGCGGCAGGTGGAGCCGCAGCAGGTGGCGCAGGCGCAGCAGGCCCGGCGGACATCGTAGACCTCGATGATCAGGATGTACCGTTGGCAGGCGTAGACGGTGCAGATGGCGATAATGGTGACGGAACGACTGCAGAAGCAGGCGACGAGACGACCATCAATGACGAGCAGACACCGCTGGCAGGCATTTCTACCGCAGCGAAAGCAGGTATCGGCGTGATCATCGCAGCAATTGTAGCAATCATTGCAGCAATCGCAGTTCGTGCACGCAGGGATAAAAAGGAAGATAACGAAGTCTAATTCAAAAAAGGGATGATCATGAATCGAATCATTAGATCAGACATAAAATTGATCATCATTACACGAGTGGCAGGGGTTGTGGTCTCACAATCCCTGTCATTTTCATAAAAATCAGGCCGTCGCACGTATTTGCCCTCACACATAGATAAACACTTCCACTAGAAAGTCATTCACGTTAATATATTAATAACTTGAGGCATCACGATGCGATTTACCACCTATTTAATAGGCACCACTATAGGAGGTGAGCACGATGACGAATATTTATGCTTACATCAGAGTCAGCAGCAGGGATCAGTGCGAGGACCGACAGCTGATCGCCATGCAGGAAAGGGGAGTCCCGGAGGAAAACATCTTCATTGACAAGGTGTCCGGAAAGGACTTTAACCGCCCGGCCTACAAGAAGCTCCAGCGAAGGCTTCGACAGGAAGATCTTCTCTACATCAAGAGCATCGACAGACTGGGCAGGAACTACGAAGAGATCATCGACCAATGGCGTGTCCTGACCAAGGACAAAAAAGTCGACATCTGTGTGATCGACATGCCGCTTTTGGATACGCGCATGGGGAAAGATCTGCTCGGAACATTTCTGGCGGATCTGGTCCTGCAGATCCTTTCGTTTGTAGCCGAAAATGAACGGCGCATGATCCGCGAGCGCCAGGCAGAAGGCATTGCGGCAGCAAAAAAAAGAGGCGTCAAGTTCGGACGCCCGCAAACTCCGTTACCGGAGAACTATTCAGATGTCTATAGACGCTGGAGAGCAGGTCAGATTTCAGGCGTGGCAGCCGCAAAAGAGCTGAATATGCCTCGTTCGACCTTCCGATATAAGGTAAAATCCTCTACTTTTCCGCCAGAGGAAAAATAGACTTGCTACTATAAAAACAGGTCAAACGTGAGCTTTATGCCGTTTTAATCAATTTTCACGACAAAAGATTGTAAATATACGTCTCAAATGATATAGTTTACTATAGAAAAATAGGTAAATGGCGCTCTTTTTGGCCTTTTACCGAAATCAAAGATAGTTTTGACGCTTTCTTTGATGATTGTTCTTTCATAATGAGGGTAGAAAAGTATCCCCTGAACAGGGTGAAAGAAGAAAATAGAAACCGGGTTTTAGAAGCATAAACCCATGCGCAAAAAAGTAGACTTTTTTGTTTTTTGAAAAGGCGGGTGGTGAGTTTGCCAAGAATTAAAGATTTAACAGGTGAGACATTCGGTAAGCTCACCGTGCTTGAAAAAACCAACGAGCGCGACGGCCGGTACATCGTATGGAACTGCCGATGCGTCTGCGGAAACGAGATCCGCGTCAGCAGCAAGAAGCTGCAACGCGGCACGCTCACAAGCTGCGGATGCGACGGAAGGAAAGCCAGAAAGCGTGGCGCACCGCTGATCGATCTGACCGGACAGCGGTTTGGCGACCTGGTCGTGATCCGGCGGGCGGAGTCAGTCAAAGGAAAGACCATGTGGCTTTGCCGGTGTGACTGTGGCAAAGAGAAGGTCGTCGCCAAGCAACTGCTGACAAGCGGCATCGTCACGGACTGCGGCTGCAAGAAAAAGGAACGCCAGCATAAAAAGATCAAGGATCTCGCCGGAAAACGGTTTGGAAGGCTGATTGCAATCGAGCCGACAGAGCGCAGAGATTCCAAAGGATCGGTTTTCTGGAAATGCAGGTGTGACTGCGGCAATGAGACAGAAGTAGACGAGAACAGCCTGACGAGCGGCAACACAGTATCCTGCGGTTGCCGAAAGTCAGAAGTACAGGGCAGGATACAGGAAGCGCTGACATTTGTCGACGGGACATGCATCGACCATCTGCGGTCGAGGAAAGCCCGGTCCGATAACAAGAGCGGTTTCCGGGGTGTTTACAAGATCGGAGAAAAATACCGCGTCAACATCGGTTTTCAAAAGAAACGTTATTATCTGGGAACCTATGACAACTTTGAAGAAGCCGTTGCAGTAAGGTTGCAGGCCGAAAAGGAACTGCACGAAAGATGCATCAAGCTCTACGACTGGTGGAGCGACAAGGCCAGGTCCGACCCGGACTGGGCCAGGGAACACCCATTTACCTTCCATGTGGAAGTCAAGGATAGAGAGGTCTATACCACCTCACCGCTGTTTCAGGCAGCAAACATGTGACACAAACAAAAAACTTGCGCCGAAGCAGCGTGAGGATAATGTAAAGGAGAAAAAACATGAAGAAGTTCAGATTTGGAAAAGTGATCGCTCTGCTTTTGGCAGTGTCGCTCCTGTTAGGGAACTTCGGGCTTGGCGGAAATATGAGAGTATTCGCTGCTGAGCAGGATAGCGCGGTAGCAGAGCAGGTGACAGAAGCACCTGCGGAGGAAGCCGTAGAAGAAATCCCTGCAGAAGATACTGCGACAGAAGATGCAGCACCCGCAGTAGAAGACGCATCGTCTGACGAGGCGTCGACTGATGCTGCTCCGAAAGTTACGGAAGATACTGCAGCCGCGGACGAGGCTGTAGATGAGGCGCAGGATGCGGCAGCTGATACAACGGACGATGCGGCAGTAGCAGAGGATAATGCGGCAGCAACCGGTGCACAGGCTGTTGCAGAAACACCTGAGGCAGAAGAAGTTGCAATGCCGGCGCAGAGCTTTGATGGGAAAACACCTTATGCAACCGTCAAGGTAACGGCAGGCGAGGACACCTTCCCGGAAGGCACCCGTATGGAAGTCAAAGACGTCCCGCAGGCACAGGTGCAGGGAGCTGTTGAAAAAGCAGTCGACGGCGAAGTGGCATCGATCACAGCAGTCGATATCACCTTCTATGACAAAGACAACAACGAAATCCAGCCGGCAAACGACAACAGTGTGCGGGTTGTTCTTCGCACGCCTGGGATGGATGCAAGTGAAGAGCATGAGATCGTACATATTACAGATAGTGGTGCGGCAAATGTTATCAACGATGCGAAGATTAATGGAAATAGCGCCGTATTTAATGCAGAAGAATTTTCTATATATCTGGCAGCCTCATTAAAAGCACCGGTTAGAACAGAAGAGGCGGAAGATAATTATACGGTACAATTTGTTGTCGAAGACGATGATGATTAT
>JAZQEX010000043.1:0-28433 GCA_045539215.1 Eubacterium sp.
AACGGCAACGACTATGAGACGTACCCTTAAGAAACCGCAGGAATCTTATTTGAAAACACTTTGCGAACGGCAAAGAAAAATAATGTGCAGTAACTGTGTGGCATAACATTTTAGCAGGAGCAAAAATATCAGCTTTTTACATAAGATCGGTCCTGCGGATCGTCGCACCGCCGACGACATCGTTCCCGTCATAAAATACGACTGCCTGCCCCGGCGCGATCCCGCGCTGCGGGCTGTCAAGATCGATCCGCACCTCTGTTTCCGACAGCTGTTTCACAAGCGCCGGCTGAGGCGTCTGATGATAACGGATGCTTACCATCAGTTTTGTCGGTTCCTGCAACGCCGCTACAGAGATCATATTTAATTCATTTGCATAGAAGGAACCAATCATCCCTTCTCCTGCTTTTCCCAGGATCACCTGATTTTTCTCAAGGTCTTTCGCAACCACATACAAGGGTTCCCCGGCTGCGACACCAAGTCCTTTTCGCTGACCGATCGTATAATGAACGGTTCCTTTGTGGCGCCCCAGGATATTCCCATCAAGATCGACAAAATCGCCCTCCGGATAATCCTTCCCCGTATAGCGGCGCAAAAAGGAGGTATAATCTCCGTCCGGGACAAAGCAGATATCCTGACTGTCTGCTTTTTTTGCGTTCAGAAATCCGTTTTCTTCCGCGATCGTACGCACCTCTTCTTTTGTGAGACCACCTAGAGGAAATAAGGTTGCCGCGAGCTGTTCCTGCGTCAATGAATAAAGGACATAGCTCTGGTCCTTCTTTTCATCCAGTCCTCTTTTTAAATGGTAGCGTCCTGTCACATCATCATATTCGATCTGCGCGTAATGTCCTGTCGCGATATAGTCACAGCCAAGTTCCTTTGCTCTCTCATAGAGCAGCGCAAATTTCATATGCCGGTTACAGTCGATACATGGGTTGGGGGTGTTTCCATTCTCATACGCACAGACAAACCGGCGGATCACCTGATCTTCAAACGCATCTTTAAAATTGAAGACATAAAAAGGAATCCCGATGCGATAACACACGCTTCGGGCATCCTCTACATCGTCCAGACTGCAGCAGGTGTTTTCCCGCTCCAGCCCGACTGTTTCATTTTCATAAAGCCGCATCGTCACACCGATGCAGTCATATCCCTGCTTCTTCAGCAGGTACGCTGTCACACTTGAGTCCACGCCTCCGCTCATGGCGACGAGCACTTTTTTCATATTATTATCCTCTTCTTTTTTACGAATATTAAAAATGCAGTAGACGTACCTTCAGGAATTCATAGACTCTCAGGATTTCTCTCTGGCAAGGGTCTTTTTTCCTGGAAATGAAGAACAGATTCAAAGAAAAGCTCCTCTTTTTGATCGGGATCATCTGAGTTCCTTTCTTTGCCAGCATTTTATAATCCCGTTCCGGCAAAATGAAGATCCCCTCACCTGCCGCAGTACGCTTTAAGCCATCTTTCATGGACTTAACGTACTTTATGCTGTTGAGCGCGATGTTCTGTTCGCGAAAACTGCGCAGGAGCTTTTTGTTGGATTCCTGCCAGCTTTCCATCAGGATGATATCCCTGTTACGGAAATCACGGAGCATCATTTCTTTTTTCGTAATCGAATGGTCTGACTCATGAAGTGCCGCGCACATGGAGATATTCAGAAGCGGATAACTCATCCGCTCCGGATTCTGCGACGGCATCGTCTGGATCACGGCATCTACATCCCGCTCCGCAAGACGATCCTCACTCGTTTCCGGTTCGATCATGCATGACATGATCGGAGACTGCAGAATCTCCTGATATATCTTTTCATTTGTCTGCATCTCTTCAGCGCCTGCCTGCGGAATCAGGATCTTAGGCCGCAACGGACAGTTTGCACCGATCAACTGAATCTGATCTTCTGTCTCATGGATAAAATCAAACAGCTTCTCGCATCTGCTTTCCAAATATTGTCCCTGCGGGGTCAGACTGACACCTGATTTTTCTCTGACGAACAGGATGACCGCAAGCTCGTCTTCCAGTTGTTTCATCGATTTCCCGACGGCCTGTTGGGTCATATACAAACGTTCCCCTGCCGCGGAAAAACTTCCCTGTTTGCATACTTCATAAAACTGAAGCAGTTGTCGAAATTCCATAACACTCCCCCTTTTGTCTGAATTTACCAACAGCTTCTTTTTCTATACAAATCGTCTGATCACGACGCTTGATCCGTCTCTTTTTCCTTATGTCCGTGTCTTCCAAACAGCCCGCACAGATAGCGGATCTTCTCCGCCAGTCGTTCATCCCGCATCTGCCAGTCTGACATACGCCACTGCCAGTTCCCACCAATGGTCGAGGGTGTATTGATCCTTGCTTCTGCCCCCAGCTGCAGATAATCCTGCATCGGAATGATGCAGAAACGTGCTACGCTTCCGAGCGCCAAGCGGATCAGGCCGTCACTCAATGCCGTATTCTGATCCGGGTGAAGATTTAAATATTCTTCCACGTGATACCGCTCATATCCGGGCATCTGTTCGATAAACTGCATCAATGTAGCGTTATCATGCGTGCCGGTGTAAACCACACAGTTCTCGTCATACCAGATTGGCAGATACTCATTCTCAGAATCACTGCCAAACGCAAACTGCAGTACTTTCATATTCGGAAAACCGCTGTCTGCAACAAGCTTTCTGACACCGTCTGTCATAAAGCCAAGATCCTCGGCGATGATCCCAAGCTCCGGCACCTCAGCCTTCACCAGTTCAAAAAGCTCCATTCCCGGACCCGGCTCCCATGTGCCTTTTCTAGCCGTCTCTTCTTCAAACGGGACTGCATAGTATTCATCAAATCCCCGGAAGTGATCGATCCGGACCATATCATACAGCTCACTGCAATGACGGATCCGTGAGATCCACCACTGATATCCGGTCTGCTTATGATAATCCCAGTCATAAAGCGGATTTCCCCAAAGCTGTCCATCCTCGCAAAAGGCATCCGGAGGACATCCGGCTACCGCAACCGGATCCAGATTCTTATCCAGTTGGAACAGCTGCGGATTGGTCCATACATCAGCACTGTCCAGCGCTACATAGATCGGAATATCTCCGATGATCGAAATGCCGTTTTCCTTTGCGCATGCTCTGATCTCTTGCCACTGCAGCGCAAACAGATATTGCAGATATTCATAAAACCGGATCCGGTCTGCTTCTTCTTTTTCAATCTTCGACAAAGCAGCTTTCTTACGCTTTTTCAGATCCGGCTCCCATTCCGTCCAGGGCGCACCGTCGTGTCTGTCCTTACAAGCCATAAAGACCGCATAATCATGCAGCCAACTTTCATTCTTCTTGCAAAATGCCGCGAACTCCGGATCGGTCTCATGATCACTGTTTGCAAACGCCTGGTAAAGAAGCGGAAACCGATGATAATACTGCTTCCCGTAATCCACATAAGACGGGTCAGAGATCAGATCCGCCTGATCACAACTCTCCTTTGTAAGGAGGCCATCCTCGATCAGCTTCTCCAATGAGATAAAGAGCGGATTCCCGGCAAATGTAGAAAATGACTGATAAGGCGAATCACCGTAACTGATCGGTCCCAACGGTAAAATCTGCCAGTACTGCTGTCCACTGTTTTTTAAAAATCTGATCCATTCCTTTGCTGTTTCTGAAAAACACCCAATTCCATATCTTGAAGGCAAACTGCTTACCGGAAGCAAAATGCCACAAAAACGATCTCTCATATTTGTATGATTCTCCCCACTATGGGTCAATAATTCACCCAATAATTATTTTTATTATATCAAACTTTCGTTAGTCTGTTAAAGAAATTCTTGCTTTTTTTATGCAATTTCGCTATTATAAATATGCATTTTTCATTCCTAACGCAATTCGCGATTCATTCCCAAAAAGTCATGAAAAAAACATATAATCTTGAAGCTGCTTCATTGCGCGTTTTATCCGGTTTCTACCGAAATGATATGGCACTCTTTTCACGTCACGCATATGAACAGTTTTTATTCGATGTTCCGGGTTATGCTCCCGGCGGACAAACGCCGCTCACGATCCGCGATATCCATCTTTTTCCGGATCCTTCTGCCAGATACGCGGTCCGTAAAGCTTCTCCGCCAATTCTGTCACAATGTGGACCGGTCTGCTCGATCCTGCTGGACTACACACTGGATCTTTACCGGAAAGAGCTTCCGGAATCACAAAAACATTATCAGCTTCTCTTATGCTGGCTGAACATTGCAAGAGACATCGAAGACCCGGCCTGGCGTATCACATTATTTCGGATATCAGATTCTATCGGCAGTATCAATCAGGAAAAAGAATCTTCCATTCCTCTGCACGCACCTTCTGTTCCGCGGGACAGTATCGTCAGGGAAAGCAGACCATCCTATGCTTCCCTCCGGGCACATCTGATCCGGATCAAAGACAAAGACCACACCATACATTTTCTGGAAAAGGATGATATTATCTGGGCAGAAAGCGATCATCTGCACAGTATCATTCACACACATGCCGGGATCATTCATGCAAATACGACGCTCTCCCAACTGGCATGCAACGCCCTCTCTTGTCTTTATCGGCCTCATGTCAGCTATCTGATCAACCCCCAATATCTCTACCAGCTCAATAAAATGCATCTGATCATGACAGATGGCGCGATCATTCCGATCCCCGAACGGCGCTTTACACAGGTCAAAAAAGATCTCTGTATCACACACTGATATTTTTCTCTGGTCTTTTTTTCAATTATTGTGTATACTAGACAAAAATTGTGAAAGGAGACGCCGCGATGAACGAGAATTATATGAATCCGGAAGAGCAGTGCACTCACGACTGCAGTACCTGTGGTTCTGCCTGTGCCACGGAAAAAAGAGGCCCGAGCTTCTTTGACCGTATGGACACGATCTCATCTGCTCTGGAGGAAGTCGGCGAAGATAATATCATTGCCATTTTAAATGAGACTTTAGAGGAATGGGAAGCAGAAGATAACGCCGAATAATCAATTAAAAAAAGAAAACCCCGGATGCCGATCGTCAGATTGCTGAACGATCCTGTCATCCGGGATTTTTTTTATTTCTCTTTAATTCCTCTTTACCTATGCCTCATCGATCGCTTTACCGATGTCATGCCGCATATATTTGTTTTCGAATGAAACCCATTCTGTCGCCTGGTACGCATTTGCGCGTGCTTCGGGGAGTGTCGCTCCCTTAGCGGTAATACCCAATACGCGTCCGCCGTTCGTGACAAAATTACCGTCTTCGTTTTTCTTGGTTCCGGCATGGAAGCAATAATAACCGTCTTCTGTATCAAATCTGTCCAGACCGTTGATCACAAATCCCTTTTCATAGGAAACCGGGTACCCGTCACTGGCAAGCACAACGCAGACAGCCGCATTATCCTCAAACTCCAGCTCGATCCGGTCAAGTGTACCGTCAACACATGCTTCCATCACATCGATGATATCATTTTTCATGCGCGGCAAAACGACCTGTGCCTCCGGATCTCCGAAACGCGCATTGTATTCAAGCACCTTCGGACCGTCTTCTGTCAGCATCAGTCCAAAGAAGATCACGCCCTGGAACGGACGTCCCTCAGCTGCCATCGCGTCTACCGTCTTCTGGAAGATATGCTCTTCGCAGAATGAACGAACTTCATCCGTAAAGAACGGGCTCGGAGAAAACGTTCCCATTCCACCGGTATTCAGACCCTGATCGCCATCTTTTGCTCTCTTATGGTCCTGTGCAGATGCCATGATGCGGATCGTCTTTCCATCCACAAACGAAAGCACGGAGACTTCTCTGCCTGTCATGAACTCTTCTACGACCATATGATTTCCGGCATCGCCGAACTTTTTATCCGTCATGATCTCATGCACGCCGGCAATGGCTTCTTCCTTTGTATTGCAGATCAAAACACCCTTACCCAGCGCAAGACCGTCCGCCTTTAATACGATCGGCATCTTTGCCGACTCCAGATATGCGATCGCCTTCTGCGGGTCGTCGAATGTTTCATACGCCGCAGTCGGGATGCCATACTTTTTCATCAGGTCCTTCGAAAATGCTTTAGAACCTTCCAGGATCGCTGCATTTGCACGCGGGCCGAATACTTTCAGGCCGGCCGCTTCAAAAACATCCACGATTCCGCCGACGAGCGGATCGTCCATTCCGACGATCGTCAGGTCGATCTCATTCTCTTTTGCAAAATCCGCAAGTGCTTCAAATTCCATCGCACCGATCGGTACACATTCCGCGATTGTTCCGATTCCGGCATTTCCGGGTGCACAATAGATCTTAGAGACACGCGGACTCTTTGCAACACTTGCTGCGATCGCATGCTCACGTCCGCCGCTTCCGATGATCAAAATTTTCATATGTTTTCTCCTTTATCCGATCAATACTTTCCCGTCGACGACTTCCACTTTCCCGTTCGCGATCAGATCAATGGCCTGCGGCAAGATCACCCATTCCGCCTGTTCCATGACTCTTCGCTGCAGCGTCTGCGGGGTATCATCCTGTGCTACCTCCACTGCCTTTTGTAAGATGATCGGACCGGTGTCTGTCCCTTCGTCCACAAAATGACAGGTTGCGCCTGTGACTTTCACACCGCGCGCCAATGCGCCTTCATGTACTTTCAATCCGTAATAACCTGTCCCGCAAAATGAGGGGATCAGAGACGGATGGATGTTGATGATCCGGTTTCTGAACCTTCTGATCATCTCTTCCGGTATCACAACAAGGTATCCTGCCAGAACGATCAGCTCTGCACCCGATGCTTCTACCGCATCCAGCAGTGCTTCATGAAAAGCTTCCCGGTCTACATAATCCTTTGGTGAAATGCAAGACGCCGGGATCCCTGCCTGTTTTGCTCTTTCCAGCGCATATGCGCCGGCATTGTTACTGATGACCGATACGATCTCAGTATTGGTAATGGTCCCGTCTGCGATTCGGTCGATGATTGCCTGTAAATTGGTCCCTCCGCCGGACACCAGAACTGCGATTTTTAACATGTTGTCTCTCCTAAACCAGGTCTACGCCCTTTTCTCCGTCAACAACTTCACCGATCACATAAGGTGTCTCACCTGCCGCACGGATGGCTTCCATCGCTGCGTCCACATCGCCTGCATCTACTGCAACGACCATACCAATTCCCATGTTGTAGGTGTTGTACATCATTTTTTCTTCGATATTTCCTTCTCTGGCAAGCATCTTAAAGATTGCCGGAACCGGATAGCTGTCTTTTTTGATCACGGCACGTTTTCCGTCGATCATCATACGCGGGATGTTCTCATAGAAACCACCGCCGGTCACATGGCTGCAGGCTTTCACTTTTACGCCAGCCTCTTTGATCGCACGCAGTGCCTTTACATAGATCTTGGTCGGTGCAAGAAGTGCCTCGCCAAGTGTTTTTCCAAGCTCCTCATGATAGGTGTTCAGGGTCTCACGATCCATGGAGAACACCTTCCGCACCAGTGAGAATCCGTTGGAATGCACACCAGAGGACGCCATACCGATCAGTACATCACCGGCTTTTAAGTCCTTTCCGCTGATCAGATCCTTTTCATCTACGATTCCGACTGCAAATCCCGCCAGATCGTATTCGTCTTCCGGATAAAATCCCGGCATCTCTGCGGTCTCTCCGCCGATCAGCGCCGCGCCTGCCTGCTTGCAGCCTTCCGCAACACCGGATACGATCGCTGCGATCTTTTCCGGGAAGTTCTTACCGCATGCAATATAGTCCAGGAAAAACAGCGGCTCGCCGCCCGCGCATGCCACGTCATTGACACACATTGCGACGCAGTCGATTCCGACGGTGTCATGCTTATCCATGATGAACGCAAGCTTTAACTTGGTTCCGACGCCATCTGTCCCGGAGAGCAGGGTCGGTTTTTCCATATTCTGAAATCCTGCCATGGAAAACGCACCGGAGAATCCGCCCAGTCCGGAGAGTACTTCCGGACGCATCGTCGCCTGAACATGTTCTTTCATTAATTCAACTGACCGATAACCGGCCTCAATATCTACACCAGCATTTTTATAATCCATTGTATCCTCCCTTTTACAGAAACGCCTGATACCCTTCTTCCTGCAACTTACCATCTTTTTTCGCTACGTTATCACCCTGCTCGGCGATATATGCTTTTACCTTTTCTAAAAGTGCCGGGTCTGACGCTGCAAGGATCTTTGCCGCAAGGATTCCTGCGTTTGCGCCACCGTTGATCGCTACGGTTGCGACCGGCACACCACTTGGCATCTGTACGATCGAATACAGAGAATCCACTCCGCCAAGATCGGATGTCTTCATCGGAATACCGATGACCGGCATCGGGAACAGTGCTGCGCACATGCCCGGCAGATGTGCTGCCTTGCCGGCGCCCGCGATGATCACCTTGATTCCGCGTTCTTCTGCTGTTTTTGCATATTCAAAAAAGATGTCCGGCTCACGGTGCGCGGAAATAATACGCATCTCATATTCGATTCCGAACTTTTCAAGCATTTCCGCTGCCTTTGCCATGATCGGCATATCGGAGTCGCTTCCCATTACAATACTGACCTGTTTCATGTCTCATACCTCACTTTTCAACTCTTGTAAATCCTATTGTCTTATGTCATTCAGATACTGTCAAGGAAAGATTTAGCTCTTCTGTTCCCGGAATCACAAACCTTCCGTCACGAATTACATCCTGTCTGGTGCCGTCTCCTGCCACTGCGGTGATCGAACCGAGCTCGTCAAACGGGATCGTAATGTCCGTATGACAATTAAAATATGCTTCCTGCAGATTCTCTTTTCGCTTCAGAGAGACCGTATTATCTCTTGCGATGATCTCTTTTCCGTCAGGATTATAAACTGCGGTATCCTCTGCATGCGAATAGCATGTGTCGCCAACCGCAAAATGCGGTCCGGTCTTCTCCGCGATCAGGATCGGCAGTTTATGTGTGATCCCGAACTCTCTGCCCATCCGGTATGCTGTCGTATTCGTACCGATCGCAAACTCGCCCATCGGCAGTGTGTCGTGATGCATCAGCACATTTTCTCTGATGTATTTTTCGCCTTCTTTTGGATCCTCAAAGTTTCCGCAGGAATAGGATGTTACAAAACCATCCGTAAACTGCATTTTCAGATCTACAAACTTCAGGCCGTTTAAGAACACTTCAGACACGTGCAATACACCGTTCGTTCCTTCCAGAACCGGTGATGTAAACACTTCTCCAACCGGGATATTGACATCTGCCACACAGTTTTCAAATGCCGTCTGCTTCGCGGGATCTGTCAGCGGATGAACCATGACACAAAGGTCGGTCTCATTCCCGTTGGTTCCTTTGATCTCAACCGTTTTTGCCGTATCCAGCACATCAATGATGCACTGCTGGATCCTCTGATACGTTTTATAATCAAGCGTATTGATCTTCACGGTTTCTGCAAAGATCTCTTCAAAACGCTTCTGCCGCTCTTCACCGCTTATATCTATACCGGGATCTTCTGCGATCGCCGGGATCGGATAGGCGATGATCGTAAAGCTGCGCTCTTCGCCCGGAATGAACCGGTTCGTGATCTCGCCCGCACGGGACATCTGATAAACGGAAAGCTTTTGCTGTGCCTCCGTAAAACGGATCGCCGTCTGCTTTGCCTCCGGGGAAAACGGCGCTTCTCCGAACACCTCAAGCACTGCCGGTCCGCCATGCGCAAGCGCTTTCTCTTTTCTTTCCTGATATGCATTTTCCAGACAGGTCAGCCGGTTTTCCAGGAATGCCTTGTCAAAATAAAGCGCCCGGTCTTCCCTGTGATCATATTCATACTGACGGTTTACACTGGTGGAATAAGCGCCGCGTTTTGCACCGATCCCTCCAAAGGAAGAAGACGGTTCTCTTGCAATCGTCGGCTGCAGACCGATCTTTTCAAAATTTTGGATCGCCGCACGCAGCATCCGCTCAAACCCGATGCAATAATGGATGCTGACGGTCTTCTTTTTCGAAAGATCCTTTCCGGTCACTTCAAATCCGATGCGGTAGCCTTCTGTATAGGTATCCGCCATCGCCTGGACCTCATCCTCAGACATCTGATTCAAAAAAGCCGCTGTCTTAAGCTCATTCTCGCTGACCGGAAGACCATAACGATACAGGTAAGTCAGATCATTCAGATCCGCATGCATGATAATATCTGTAAAGAAGTTATCCTTGGGACAAACCAGGTTGTTCACCTGTGTATCGATAAACAGTTGTGTATAATCATGGAAATGCCAGTAGATCGTCTGCTGCGCTTCCTGCAGGTCTGCCGGTTCCTCTAAAAAGCAACTGTAGACTTCCGCAAACAGCTCCAGCAATATCGTCCACTCCAGAAGACGGCCTTCAAACACATATGCGATGCCGCTGCGAAGCTCTGTGGCCAGAAAGCAAAGGATCTTTGCCGCATCTCCCAGATGCGCGGCTGCCATCTCCGGATTTTGCCAGCTCGTATCATAATGATCCCTGATGCCGGCATACATCGCTTCATGGTCAGCGATACATTCTTCCATCGTCCGCTTAGACAGTGCATCCTCCGTCACCGGGCATCCGCCCTCTTTTTTGACTGCTTTCTGAAAGATGGCCTCAGCAGACATCAGAAATTTTGCCTGGTCCAAAAAATAATCCCGGTACCGTGCAGGCACCGGATTGTCTGTCAGGATTTCCCGGATCCGTCCGGAAACCAGTTCATGACGTTCCTCTAATATACTATGCTCCATATTTTTACCTCAACGGATGCCGATGATGATCAGTACAATATAAACGATCAGTGCAACAAAGCCCGGCCAGACTCCCATCCTGATGTAGGGCAGATAAAATTGTCTGGTGTGCTTCGCCATATATCCTAAAAGGATCGCGCCGATCGCAAGACAAAGACCGATCCATCCTACAGCACCGATTCCGCCGGCTGCCTGTCCGCCCATTTTCCATGAAAACAAGATTCCAGCCACAAAACAGATCCATGCTGCAAGTGCAAACGAGGGAACCAACCGGTCATACACGGTCAGTTTCCTCGTTCTGCGGCGTTCCCGTCGTTCTTTCTTTAAATGTTCTCTTCTGGGTGATGCCATTTATACTCCGTATTCTTTGTAATAAGCATCGATCGCTTCTTTGAGCGTATCGTCGATTACAATCTTACCGTTGCATGGTTTGTTGTAGAGACACTCTACCACTTCCTCCATCGTAACGATTGCGTTTGTCTCAAATCCGTACAGTTCGCGGATTTCCTCAAGTGCCGTTGTCTGATCTCCCTTACCGCGCTCTTGACGGTTTAAGGAAACCTCAAGACCGATGATCTCAATATCACCCTGTGCACGGAGGATCGGAACGGTCTCTTCCATCGACTTGCCGGATGTCGTAACGTCCTCGATGATCACGACCCGGTCACCGTCTTTGATATTGCTTCCGAGCAAAATGCCGGTATCGCCATGATCCTTGATCTCCTTACGATTGGAGCAATAACGGATCTGCTTTCCGTAAAGCTCTGAATATGCGATCGTCGTTGCGACCGTCAGCGGGATGCCCTTATATGCCGGTCCGAACAAAACATCAAAATCATCGCCGTAATGTTCATGGATCGCACGCGCATAGTACTGTCCAAGCTTTCTTAACTGCTCACCGGTCACATATGCACCTGCATTCATGAAAAACGGTGACTTGCGTCCGCTTTTCAAAGTAAATTCCCCGAATTTCAGAACATCTGATGCTACCATGAATTCGATAAATTCCTGTTTATATTGTTCCATGCTTTCTCCTTTCATGAAGGCCGGATGTTTCTTCCGGCAGATCAGGTGCTTTTAACGCACTGCACCGATCAGTTCCCGAATATCCTCTACGCCAAAGCGGTCCATGTAGCTTTCGATTCCTTCGATCACATCGATGGTTGCGGTCGGGTTCAGGAAATTCGCCGTTCCCACGCTGACCATCGTCGCGCCTGCAAGGATCATCTCGATCGCGTCTTCCGCTGTCATGATACCACCCATACCGATGATCGGAATCTTCACTGCCTGTGCCGTCTGATAAACCATACGGACAGCGATCGGATGCACTGCCGGCCCCGACATTCCACCAGTCTTATTTGCAAGGACAAAGCTTCTGCGGTTGATATCGATCTTCATACCGGTCAGGGTATTGATCAGGGAAAGACCGTCTGCACCGCCGCATTCCGCCGCTTTTGCCATCTCTGTAATATCCGTCACGTTCGGGCTTAATTTCATGATCACCGGCTGTGCCGCTTTTTCTTTGACCGCGCGTGTGATATCCTCAACCGCTTTCGGACTCTGTCCGAACTGGATTCCGCCTTCTTTGACATTCGGGCAGGAAATATTGATCTCTAAAAGATCCACCGGCGCATCTGCAAGGCGCTCAACCACATCAAGATATTCTTCCGTCGAATGTCCGCAGACATTCACAATGATCCTGGTGTCAAACTGTTTCAAAAACGGAACGTCTCTGTCCAGGAACACATCAATACCGGGATTCTGCAGACCGATGGCATTGAGCATCCCACCGTAAACCTCGGCCACACGTGGTGTCGGATTTCCCGGCCACGGCACATTTGCCACACCCTTCGTCGTCACCGCACCAAGCCGGCTTAAATCAACAAATTCGGAATATTCTTCTCCGGATCCAAAGGTTCCGGATGCTGTTGTCACAGGATTTTTGAATGAAACACCCGCGATATTTACTTCTGTATTTCTCACAACTGAATCTCCTCTGCACGGAATACCGGTCCGTCTTTGCAGACCCTTTTGTTCTTTACATTCGAATGCGCATCGGTATCTGTCGATTCACAGACACAGCCAAGACATGCGCCTACGCCACATGCCATGCGCTCTTCCATCGAAAGCCAGCATTCCATTCCATGCCGCGCGGCATATTCCTTTAAGCTTTTTAACATTGGCTTCGGACCACAGGCATAGATCACATCCGCTTTCAGATCGTTTGCGCGGATCGCGTCGATGACATTGCCCGGTGTTCCTCTGCTGCCGTCATCCGTGGATACATATACCGGTCCGTACTTACCAAGCTCTTCTGCCAAAAACAGATTCTTATCCGCATATCCCAGAACGATCTGTGCATCGCCTGGAATCCGCTTTGCCAGTTCAAGCATCGGCGGGATCCCGATCCCTCCGCCGATCAGAAAGACATTCTGTCCTTCCAGCGGAAACCCGTTGCCCAGCGGGCCAAGGATCCTGACAGGGTGTCCCGCAGGCTTTCTTGCAAGAAGCTTTGTCCCTTCCCCTGCCACACGGTACACCAGCCGCAATGTTCCGGTCTTTGCATCTGCCTCACAGATACTGATCGGACGCGGCAAAAGCTTGCCGTTTGTATCCAGATATACATTTACAAACTGCCCGGGCACAGCCTTTTCGGCAATTGCATCTGCCTGCAGTAAAAGATCATGTACACCCGGTGCGATCTCCGCCTGGCTTATGACCCGGCAGGTTATCATTTCTTTGCTTTTTTCCATTTTATTATCCTCTGGCCTGATTGATGTCTTCCTTCATATCGAGCACTGCCTGTCTGGAAGCATCCGCAAATGCCTCTTCTCCAAACTTCGCATATTCATCCTTCTTATATGCAGCAATGATACCACGGGATGAATTCACGATCGCGCCAAGCCCGTCCTCGTTGAAATAATGTACCAGATCCGCGCCTGTGCCGCCCTGAGCTCCGTAGCCCGGCACCAGGATCATTGTCTTCGGCATCACCTTTCTAAGTACTTTTCCGATCTCCGGATAGGTCGCGCCGACAACAGCACCTACGTTGCTGTAAGCATCGCCCATGCATTCTTCGCCCCATGCAGCCACTTTCTCAGCCACATGCTCATATAAAGGCTTTCCGTCGATCAGACGGTCCTGGAACTCTCCGCTGGACGGATTGGATGTCTTGACCAGTACAAAAATACCTTTATTCTCTTTCTTGCAGATATCGATGAACGGATTCACACCGTCACTTCCAAGATATGGATTTACGGTCGCGAAATCCTCATCAAACGGGCGGAAGGTATTCTCTCCAACGGAAACCTCGCCAAGATGTGCAACCGCATAGGATTCGGATGTGGAGCCGATGTCGCCTCTCTTGATATCACCGATGACCACAAGATCCTTTTCGTGGCAGTATGCTACGGTTTTCTCAAATGCGATCAGGCCCGGAATGCCGTACTGCTCATACATCGCGATCTGCGGCTTAACTGCCGGGATCAGGTCATAGGTCGCGTCTACGATTGCTTTATTGAACTGCCAGATCGCCTCTGCTGCGCCCTCAAGTGTCTCTCCATATTCCGCAAATGCCGCTTTCTTAATATGAGACGGCACAAAGTTAAGCTTCGGATCAAGTCCGACAACGATCGGCGCATCTGTTTTCTGGATTTTTTCTATCAACCGATTGATCATGATTCTTCCTCCCTGTATGCGATACAGCCATCTGAAATGGTAGCCTTGACTTTTCCTTTGACCTTCATTCCGCCAAACGGTGTGTTTTTCCCTTTTGACGCAAAGGTAGCCGGATCGATCCGGTATTCTGCCTTCGGATCAAATACCACCAGATCTGCAATGGCACCCTCTGCAATGAATCCCTTCTCTTCCAGTCCCAGGATCCGTGCCGGGTTATAGCTCATCTTCTCTGCCATCTGCATCACGGTCAGGATTCCCGGAGCAACAAGATTCGTATAGGTCAGTGCTGCTGCCGTCTCTGAACCAACGATGCCAAACGGTGCCGTTTCCATCGGTCTTGCTTTTTCCTCCGCCGAATGCGGTGCGTGATCCGTAGCGATGACTTCCATAATGTCATTCTTCAGGCCTTCCCGAAGTGCTTCCATATCTTCACGCGTCCGAAGTGGCGGGTTCATCTTATAATTGGCATCATTCCCGGGAATGTCCTCTGTACAAAGTGAAAAATGGTGCGGGCAAACCTCTGCGCTCACCTTGACCCCGGCTTCTTTTCCCCATTTGACAAGTTGTACGCTGTCCTTTGTGGAACAATGGCACAGATGGAGTCTGACACCGGTCTCTTTCGCCAGAAGGATATCTCTTGCCGTAATGACGTCTTCCACGGCATTGGAAATACCCGGAAGTCCGAGTTCTTTTGCTTTTTCATCCTGGTTCATCACACCGCCACAGACAAGATTGATGTCTTCGCAATGTGCCAGAACGGTGATATCCAGATCTTTTGCCAGCTTCATAGCCTCACGGTAAAGTCCGGAATCCATCACGGATTTTCCGTCCTCACTGATGGCCATGCAGCCATGTGCTGCCATCTCCTCGATATCCGCAAGCTCCTGGCCCTTTTGTCCCTTTGTCACGGAGCCGGCCTGGATCACATGACATTTGGTCAGGGATTTTGCCTTATTCATGACATAATCTACGATATCTGCCCTGTCTGCAACCGGTTTTGTATTAGGCATTGCCACGATCGTGGTATAGCCGCCCCTGAGCGCAGCTTCTCCGCCGGTTTCCACCGTTTCCTTATAAGTCAGTCCGGGATCACGCAGGTGTACGTGCAGATCCACAAAACCGGGCATGACATAACACCCCTTTGCGTCGATCGTTTCATCTGTCTTGTCTTTTATCTTTTCTGTGATTTTTTTGATCACGCCATCAACGATAAGCAGATCTTTCTTTTCTTCTGTCTTTTCTGCCGGGTCGATCACGGTACCATTTTTAATCAATAATGATGCCATATATTTTCCTTTATCTTTCTTTTGTCAAACTACTGAAGCGCAAATATCTTATCATCACTCTTTAACAGATCTCTGTGCCGCATCAAACCTTTCTTTGACGAACTGCTGCTTGTGGAATCCTTAGATGTATCTGTGGTCGCAGCATCTGTCGTTGTGCTGCCGGTTGCAGCATTGTTTGTCGTCGTGGTTCCTGCTGCAGGTTCTGTATCGGTACCAGCTGTTAAGCCTGCGCCGATGGAAGCATCCGGAACACCTGATGAGGTACTGTCTGATGTGCTTGCCGTGTCGTTGGCGCTGTCCGTTTCAGTAGTGGAATCAGACGTTGTCCCGGAAGCGGTCGTATCTGCTGCGGTATCCGTACCGTCTGCCTGCGTGTCTGTATCAGCCGCGGCATCTGTGTCCTCTGCATCTGTACTTTCTGCATCGGCGCTCTCATCATCAGTCGTCGTTGCCACTGCAGGGGAAGCCGTTCCTTTCGCACGGGTCTGTGCTGTCAGCGCAGTCGTCGCATCCGGCACAAAACCTGCTGTACCATTTACAGACTCTATGCTTCCGTCTGCGGCAAATACGACATCAAACTCCTCGCTGTAACCATTGATTTCCTCAATGGCCTCTGTGAACTCCTCGCCTTCCTTTAAAGTCGGCTGATAGTCATTCCGCTCAGAAGTAGAAGAAACACTGCATGGAATTGCTTTTACCGCATCGTCAAGCACCAGTGCATCATCCACAAAAGTAAATGTCTTCTGGAAAATCATCGTATCCTTATCACTCGGATTGGTATTCCCGCCGAAGCAGAAGTTACCCAGACTGTATGCGATGTAGACGTTGTTATATTTTTCCACGCCCTGCAGAACATGCGGGTGATGGCAGAGCACCAGGTCTGCACCCTCATCAACTGCAAAATGCGCAACGTCCTCCATCTCACTGCTGACAGAATATTCATGCTCAACACCACCGTGAATGCTGACGATGATCGCATCCGCATCCTGCTCTCTCAACTTGGCAACCCCCTGGGTGATCAGTTCCTTCGCCTGATCATTTCCCCGCAATTGGGAAACTGAGATCATACCGAGCTTTTTGCCCTGCACCTCATAAACACCGACGATATCAAAGGATGAATAAGTGATCCCTGCTTCGTCAAAAATCTGCATGGTGTCGGTGTAGCTGACCTCGCCGTAATCCTGGCAATGATTATTAGCAAACGCTACCGCCTCTACCGAACCCTCCGTCAGGATGTCAACATATTCCGGATCTCCGCGGAAGGCATAGGTCTTATCCTGTCGCTCTCCCTGTGTAGAAAGCGTTCCTTCGAAATTGACCAGCGTCATATCATCCGAACCGAATACCGAGCTGACACCGCTTAAGAAATAGGACGGATCAGCCACTTCCTCATACATCGTATCAAAATTCAGATCCGTTGGCTGACTCTCATCGGAGCCTAATGTCACATCGCCCGCGCCGCTGACGAGAATCTGTGTCACCTGTGGGCCGCTGCTCTCAGCCTCTGCACTCACCGATGCTTCCTCGCCGGCAGAATCCGTATCATGTTTCATGTTGGAATTACCACAGGAGCAACTTGCCGCAACGACTCCTGCAAGTATGACTGATAAAATGATTTTCTTTTTCATGGGTACCCTCACTTAAATTTTGACAACTATCGAAAACATTATACATCATTTTCCATTATCATAGCGGAAAAACTTCATTTTTCTGCGTTTCTTTCCACTATCGAAACAAAGTATAAAAATCTCCCGGATTAGCATGGCTATGTTAAACCGGGAGACCGTAGTGCATTATTACGGCTTTTTCAAGTCGCTTTAAATGGCGTCAAGCGCCTGCGCGATATCGTCAATGATATCGTCAACATTTTCAATACCGACAGACAGACGCATCATATCCGGTCCGACACCACAGGCGATCAGCTCTTCATCAGTAAGCTGTCTGTGTGTCGCATTTGCCGGATGTAAAATGCAGGTATGCGCGTCCGCTACATGTGTTGCGATAATCGCAACTTTCAGCTGCTTCATAAAGCTTTCTGCCGCTGCTCTGCCGCCTTTGACACCAAATGCGATCACGCCGCAGGTACCATTCGGCAAATATTTCTGTGCAAGTGCGTAGCCTTGATCAGACGGGAGACCCGGGTAAGTCACCCAAGCCACCTTTTCGTGCTGTGAAAGGAACTCTGCCACCTTCTGCGCGTTCTCACAATGCCGCTGTATACGAACATGCAGCGATTCCAGGCCGAGATTCAAAAGGTATGCATTCATCGGTGCCTGAATCGAACCGAAATCACGCATCAGCTGTGCCGTTGCCTTTGTGATAAACGCACCGCCCTGCCCGAATTTTTCTGCATAGGTAATGCCGTGATAGGACTCGTCAGGTGTTGTCAGGCCCGGGAATTTATCCTTATGCGCCATCCAGTCAAAGTTGCCGGAATCGACGATACATCCGCCGACCGCTGCATCATGTCCATCCATATATTTTGTCGTGGAATGGATGACAATATCAGCACCCCATTCAAACGGACGGCAGTTGATCGGTGTCGCGAAGGTGTTGTCAATAATCAGCGGTACACCATGCGTATGTGCCGCATTTGCAAACCGCTCAATATCCAGAACGATCAGTGCCGGATTTGCGATTGTCTCACCGAAGACACATTTCGTGTTCTCCTGAAAGGCTGCTGCCAGCTCTTCATCTGTGCAATCCGGCTCTACAAATGTAAAGTCGATGCCCATCCGGCGCATGGTTACATTAAACAGGTTAAACGTTCCTCCATAAATTGAGGAAGATGCGACCACATGATCGCCCGCTCCCGCCAGATTGAAAACGGAAAAGAACGACGCAGCCTGTCCGGAGGAAGTCAGCATCGCAGCCGTACCGCCCTCTAACTCAGCAATCTTTGCCGCAACCAGATCGTTTGTCGGATTCTGAAGGCGGGTATAAAAATAGCCGCTTTCCTCCAGATCGAACAATTTTCCCATGTCCTCACTTGTGTCATACTTAAACGTCGTACTCTGAATGATCGGAATCATCCGCGGCTCACCGTTTTTTGGTGTATATCCTCCGTGGATGCATAATGTTTCTCTTTTCATCGTAACGTTTTCTCCTTTAATCAAAACTCTTAAAACCGGATGCCTTTAGGCGTCACGCTCAAGCGCGGCGCGGATTCCAATGGAAAGCTGGTCTGCGCAGGAAGTACCTCTTCCGCCACAGTCATTCCCCGCAAGGATCTCTGCGATCTCTTTTGCCGGTTTTCCTTCGATCAGCTTACTGATGGCCGCCTGATTTCCCGGGCATCCACCCATAAACTGTACATCATGAAGATTATTCTCATCATCCAGAGAAAAACGGATCATGCGCGCACAGATTCCCTGTGGCTGGAACTGATATGTTTTCATTTCGTATAACCCCACTAAAATAATCGATGATAAGCTACGGATTGCACCACAGGCGATTACTCTCTTAAATTGTCCAGATCAACTTCAATTCTGTCAAGATGCCAGATATCGTCTACGTATTCCTGGATCGTTCTGTCTGAAGAGAACTTACCGACATGTGCCACATTCAGGATTGCCATTTCTGCCCATTTTTCCTCATCCCGATATGCTGCCTCTACACGATCATGTGCCTCAGCATAGGAACGGAAATCCTTCAGGCAGAAATATGTATCTGCACGATTTGTGCTATGGGTGTTCAGCAGTGAATTGTAAATATCACGGAACAGCTCCGTGTCGTATCCGGAGTAGGTTCCATCTACAAGCTGTACCAGCACGTGACGCAGCTCCTGATCGGAATTGAAGATTTCCATCGGGTCATAGTCATGGTTATGCTCATGCGCGATGACTTCATCTGAACTCATACCGAAAATGAACATATTCTCTTCGCCGACTTCTTCTGCCATCTCGACATTTGCGCCGTCCATGGTTCCAACGGTAAGCGCACCGTTTAACATGAACTTCATGTTTCCGGTACCGGATGCCTCTTTGCTTGCGGTTGAGATCTGCTCACTGACATCTGCAGCGGCAAAGATGATCTCTGCATTGGACACCTTATAATCCTCGATGAAAACCACTTTCAGTTTTCCATCGATACTCTTATCATTATTGATCACATTTGCAACATTGTTGATCAGTTTGATCGTCAGCTTCGCGATACGGTATCCTGCCGCTGCCTTCGCACCAAAAATGAAGGTACGCGGATAGAAATCAAGCTCCGGATGCTCTTTGATCTTGTTGTACAGATACACCACATGCAGGATGTTCATCAACTGACGCTTATACTCGTGCAGACGTTTGACCTGTACATCAAAAATGGAACGCGGATCAACATCAATACCGTTATGCTCGCTGATGTATTCTGCCAGGCGGAGTTTGTTCAGATATTTAATCTGCATAAACTCCTGCTGCGCTTTCTTATCATCAGCGTAAATTGCCAGTTTTTCCATACGGGACAGATCTGTCACCCACTCGTGTCCGATTTTTTGATCGACCCATTCTGAAAGCAGCGGATTTGCATGTAACAGGAAACGGCGCTGTGTAATACCGTTTGTTTTATTATTGAATTTTGCCGGGAACATCTCATAGAAATCACGCAGTTCCTGGTTCTTTAAGATCTCTGTGTGCAGTGCTGCTACACCGTTTACAGAATATCCTGCAGCGATCGCAAGATGCGCCATGCGGACCTGACCGTTGAATACGATTGCCATTCTATTCTGGCGCTCATAATCACCCGGGAATTTCTTCTCGATCTCTAAACGGAATCTGCGGTCGATCTCATCGACGATCTGCATGATACGCGGAAGCAAACGTGAGAAAATCTCAATCGGCCACTTCTCCAGTGCTTCTGACATGATCGTATGATTGGTGTACGCGCAGCATTTTGTGGTGATTTCCCATGCATCATCCCACTCAAGGCCTTCTTCATCGAGAAGAATCCGCATCAGCTCTGCAACTGCTACGGTCGGATGCGTATCATTCATCTGGAAAACAACTTTATCCGGCAGTTTATGGATGTCCGGATGATACTGTTTATATCTGGAGATCGCACGCTGCAGGCTTGCAGATACAAAGAAGTACTGCTGTTTTAATCGAAGCTCTTTACCCTGGATATGATTGTCGTTCGGATACAGTACTTCAACCAGGTTTCTTGCAAGGTTCTCCTGCTCAACCGCCTGGCGGTAATCACCCTTATCAAAGGAATCCAGCTTGAACTCCTGTACCGGCTCGGCATCCCAGATCATCAGGGTGTTCACCATGTTGTTATTGTAACCAACGATCGGCATATCATACGGTATTGCACGGACTGACTGATAATTCTCCTGGATGAACGCCGTTCTTCCGTCAGGACGTCCTTCTGCTCTGACATATCCGCCGAATTTTACCTCAAAGGTATGCTCCGGACGGCGCAGCTCAAACGGATAGCCATACTTTAACCAGTTATCCGGCTCTTCGATCTGATAACCGTCTTTTATTTTTTGTTTAAACATACCATAACGGTAACGGATACCGCAGCCGTATGCCGGGTAGTTTAATGTCGCCAGCGACTCCATAAAGCAGGCTGCCAGACGTCCCAGACCACCATTTCCAAGTGCCGGGTCACGCTCCTGGTCTTCAATGGCATTCAGATCCATACCTGCCTCTTCCAGCGCTTCCTTGACTTCCTTATAGGCACAAAGATTGATCAGGTTGTTGCCAAGTGCGCGTCCCATCAGGAATTCCATGGACATGTAATACAGAATCTTCGGATCCTTTTTATCCATCTCCTGCTGTGTCGCCATCCAGCGGTCGATGATTTCATCCTTCACAGCGTAGGATACGGCCTGGAATAATTCCTGTTGTGTGGCATCTTCCAGTTTCTTTCGGAAAAGATTCCGCACGTTGTATCTGAATACCGCAGCGGCCTTTTTTTTATCAAATGTCATTGCTTCGTTTTTGTTATTCATTGTCTTTCTACTCCCAGTATTATTTTTTCCCCATTGATATTCCAGGATTTGGTAAACCCTGCAGGCTCCGTCCGGCGGATCGCATCTGCCAGCACTTCATGACGGATCTCTTCGTCATTTGCCTTAAAGATCTCAGCAAGCTTATCCTCGGATTCATACGTGACCGCAATGCGATCCATCACTTCAAAGTCAGCTTCCTTTCGCATTGTCTGGATTTTACTGATGATCTCACGGACAAATCCTTCTTCGATCAATTCCGGTGTCAGATTGGTATCCAGAACGACTGTGATCTGATTTGCGCTCTGCGCCGCATAGCCTTCTGCCTGTGTCATTTCGATCAGAAGATCGTCTTTCTCAAGCGCGATCTCATCGCTGATTTCGGGAAGCTTCAGTACGCCATCGGCATTCAGCTCTTCCATCGCAGCATTTCCGTCCAGTTCAGAAAGTGCCGTCTGGATCTGCTTTAAGTATCTGCCGTATTTCGGGCCGACGGTCCGAAGCTGCGGCTTAAATTTGTATGTCGTATAACTGCTGACATCATCGGAGAAAATAGCCTTTTTAACATTCAGCTCTTCTTCAATGATCTTCACATAGAACTCTGAAAGCGCTTTCGGGGCCTTGACATACATCGTTCCGATTGGCTGACGGTTCTTGATGTTTGCCTCATTTCTTGCTGCTCTTCCCAAAACAACGATCTTTAAGACTGCATCCATCTGTGCTTCCAGCTCCGCATCGATCATTGCGGCATCCGATTCCGGATAATCACAGAGATGAATGCTCTCAGGTGCCTGGGGATCAATGCTTCTGACAAGGTTCTGATAGATTTCTTCTGTCAAAAACGGCACCATCGGAGCTGCTGCTTTTGAGATTGTCACAAGACAGGTATACAGTGTCATATAAGCATTGATCTTATCCTGTTCCATACCATTTGCCCAGAAACGCTCACGGCTTCTTCTGACATACCAGTTGCTCAGATCGTCAACAAATCCCTGCAGCGCGCGTGCCGTCTCCGGAATCTTGTAGTCAGACAGATTCTGATCAGCCTCTGCTACAACAGAATGCAGGCGTGATAAGATCCAACGGTCCATCACTGCAAGCTTGTCATATTCCAGCACATAATCTTTTGCATTAAAATCGTCAATGTTTGCATACAGCACGAAGAACGCATAGGTGTTCCAGAGCGTTCCCATGAACTTTCTCTGTCCTTCCATAACGGCTTTTCCGTGGAACCGGTTCGGGAGCCACGGTGCGGAATTGACATAGAAATACCAGCGGATCGCATCTGCGCCATACTGACCAAGGGCTTCCATCGGATCAACCGAGTTGCCCTTAGACTTACTCATCTTTTGTCCGTTTTCATCCTGAACATGTCCGAGGACGATAACATTCTCATACGGTGCTTTATTAAACAGCAATGTCGACTCTGCCATCAGAGAATAGAACCATCCTCTGGTCTGATCCACTGCCTCTGAGATAAACTTCGCCGGGAAGCGCTTCTCAAAGAGATCCTGATTTTCAAACGGATAGTGATACTGTGCAAACGGCATCGCACCGGAATCAAACCAGCAGTCGATTACTTCCGGCACACGGTGCATCGTCTCGCCGCACTTCGGACACGGAATCGTGATCTCATCAATATACGGACGATGCAGCTCTACCGTCATTGCATCCTGGTTTCCGCTCAGATCAGCCAGCTCCTGTCTGCTGCCAATGCTTTCCTGATGTCCGCATTCGCATTCCCAGACATTAAGCGGTGTACCCCAGTAACGGTTTCTGGAAATACCCCAGTCCTGGATGTTCTCAAGCCAGTCACCGAAGCGTCCCTTTCCGATCGTTTCCGGGATCCAGTTAACGGTATTATTGTTGCGCACCAGATCATCTTTGACCTTTGTCATCTCGATGAACCAGGACTCTCTTGCATAGTAGATCAGCGGGGTATCGCATCTCCAGCAGTGCGGATAGTCATGTTCAAAGTTCGGTGCGTCAAATAAAAGCGCGCTTTCTTTCAGATCTTTGATGATGACAGGATCTGCCTTTTTCACGAACAGACCCACATAATCAGTCTCTTCTGTCATCTCACCCTTACCGTTTACAAACTGTACAAACGGCAGGTTGTATTTACGTCCGATCTGGGAGTCATCCTCACCAAATGCCGGCGCGATATGAACGATACCGGTACCGTCTGACATGGTGACATAGTCTCCACATGTCACAAAGAATGCCTTACCGTTCTTCTTTGCTACATAATCACCGGTGAAACCAAACAGCGGCTCATACGCCTTGTATTCCAGATCGGTTCCCTTCATTGTCTCCAGCACTTCATATGCCGGGATCGCCGGTGTACCTTCTTTTTTGTCTGCTTTCTTTCCAAGCTTTCCTAAAACGGTATCCAGCAGTGCCTCTGCCATGTAATAAACATAACCGTCTGCCGCTTTTACCTTGCAGTAGGTCTCGTCCGGATTGACGCAAAGCGCAACGTTTGAAGGCAGGGTCCACGGTGTCGTGGTCCATGCAAGGAAATATGCATCCTCGTCTTTAACCTTAAAACGGACAACTGCAGAACGCTCTTTTACAAGCTTATAGCCCTGTGCCACCTCATGGGAAGACAGCGGCGTTCCGCAACGCGGGCAATACGGTACGATCTTAAAGCCTTTGTATAACAGATCCTTATCCCAGATCTGCTTTAAAGCCCACCATTCGGACTCGATATAGTCGTCTTCATATGTAACGTACGGATCATCCATATCCGCCCAGAATCCAACAACACCGGAAAACTCTTCCCACATGCCTTTGTATTTCCAGACAGACTCTTTACACTCCTGAATAAACGGAGCCATGCCGTACTCTTCAATCTGTTCTTTTCCATCAAGACCGAGCTTTTTCTCTACTTCCAGCTCGACCGGCAGTCCGTGTGTATCCCAGCCTGCCTTACGCGGGACATACTTTCCCTTCATCGTCTGATAACGCGGGATCATATCCTTGATAACACGTGTCAGGACATGGCCGATGTGCGGCTGTCCGTTTGCGGTCGGCGGACCGTCAAAAAACATATAGGTCTCATTGCCCTCGCGGTTTCTCAGACTCTTTCTGAAAATGTCTTCATCCTTCCAGAACTTCTCTACCTCTTTCTCACGGTCGACAAAGTTCATGGTCGTGTCTACTTTTTTATATATGCTCATTCTACTTGCTCCTAGCTCAGCACTTTGCTCAAAAATTCCTGTGCTCTTGCGGTCTGCGGGTTACTGAAAAACTCCTGCGGTGTGTTCTGCTCCATGATGATGCCCTCATCCATGAAAAGTACTCTGGTTCCGACTTCCTTTGCAAAGCCGATCTCGTGTGTTACCACCGCCATTGTCATGCCGTCATCTGCCAGACGCTTCATTAAGTCAAGTACTTCTCCGACCATTTCCGGATCCAGCGCACTCGTCGGCTCATCAAACAGCATCATCTTCGGATTCATCGCCAGCGCACGTACGATCGCCACACGCTGCTTCTGTCCGCCGGAAAGAGAGGACGGATAAGCTTCCGCCTTTTCTGCCAGACCGACACGCTCCAAAAGCCGCATCGCTTCTTTGTCAGCCTCTTCCTGCTTCATCAGTCCGGTGCGAACCGGCGCCAGTGTGATGTTCTTTTTCACCGTCATGTTCGGGAAAAGATTGAAGTGCTGGAACACCATACCGATCTGACGGCGTATTGCATTGATGTCCACATTCGGATCTGTGATCTCGGTATCCTCAAACCATATCTTTCCGTCTGTCGGCTCCTCCAACAGGTTCAGACAACGCAGAAACGTAGATTTTCCGGAACCGGACGGGCCGATGATAACGACCTTTTCACCCTTGTGGATGGTCTCAGAGATATCCTTTAACACTACATGGTCGCCAAAGGCTTTTTTCAAATGATCTACTCGGATCAAAGTATTATCTTCTGTCACTGCGACGCATCCTCCTTTCCAGTCTGCCGAAGATCCAGGTCATACAAAGAACGATGACCAGGTAAACGGCTGCAATACCAATGAACGGCATGAATGCCTGATAGGTACGTGCCTGTACCTGCATGGCCACTTTCGTCAGGTCCGCCAGACCGATCACTGTAACCAGCGAGGTGTCCTTAAACAGCGTAATCATCTCATTGCCAAGTGCCGGCAGGATATTTTTGATCGCCTGCGGGATAATGATGTCCTTCATGACCGTCCCGTAATTCATACCGAGAGAACGGCCGGCTTCCATCTGTCCGGGATCGATCGACATAATACCGCTTCGTATGATCTCGGAAACATAGGCACCTGAGTTAATGCCAAGCGACAGGATCGCGACCAGGACCAGGTGTCTGCTCGCAGAAAACACAACAAAACCCATGATCAGAAGCTGTACCATCATTGGTGTTCCGCGGATGACAGTAGTATAGACCAGACAGATCGCATTCAGCACGGAAAGCACCGGTTTCTTTCGGTTCCCACGCTGCTGATCCTTCTGGGTACGGATGATCGCAACGATAATACCAAGGACAACACCAAGCACAAGTGCTCCCAAAAGTACCCGGAACGAAACTCCCAGGCCTACCAGGAACTGCTGCCAGCGGTCGCCCTCAGGACCGACAAAAGTCTGAATGAACTGATTGTGAATATTTTCAAAGAAGCCCAATTGCTTACTCTCCCTTTTTTCACTAACACAGGCAAAATATTTCTGCCTCTTAAAACGCACTTAAGGAAGTGCCGTAAAACGGCACTTCCTTCCCCGCTAAAAGTCAGGATTTCTGTTTATAACGATCGGAGCAATATTATTCAGATACAATGTATTTGTCTACGATGCTCTGAACGGTTCCGTCAGCGATCAGCTCCTGAAGCGCGCCGTTTACAGCGTCCATCAGAGCATCATTGCCTTTTGCGATACCGATCGCATAATCTTCATTTGCAAATTCTGTATCCAGGATTCTTAATCCTTCGTTTGCTTCAACAAATGCCTTTGCCGGCTCATTATCGATAACAACAGCATCTACTTTTCCGCCAAGCAATGCCTGAACTGCCATCGCGCCGTTTGTATAGGACAGAACGTGGTCTTCACCATATCCGCCGTTCTCCGGTGTGTCTGAGCAATAGATATATCCTGTTGTACCTTCCTGGCAACCGATCATCTTATCATTTGCCAGATCATCAACGGTCTGAATGTCAGAATCTTCCGGAACAATAACGACCTGGATCGCATTTGCATAGCTATCTGTAAAGTCGATGTTCTCCTGGCGCTCCGGTGTAACTGTCATGCCGGCCATAACCATATCGGATTTCCCAGACTGTACTGCTGCGATGGTAGCGGAGAAATCCATATCGTCAACCACGAGCTCAAGACCAAGCTTATCAGCGATCGCTGTTGCGATCTCGACATCGATACCTTCATAGCCGCCGTCATCTGTTGTCATCTCATAAGGCGGGAATGCTGCGTTGGTTGCCATATGAAGCTTTCCTGCTTCTGCTGTCTGGATTTCGCCGGATGCGGCCGGCTCTGCTGCAGCACTTGCTGCACCTGCATCCGCAGCACCATCATTAGAAGAACCACATGCTGCAAGGCCGATGACCATAGCTGCTACAAGTGCGATTCCTGTCACTTTTGCCATTCTCTTTTTCATTTTTGAAACCTCCTCATAAATGCGTGCGGCCCATTTCCGGCCAGTCTCTGCCTGCAAACATTATCTCTGAAGTTCTGCCTGCCTGCTCCTACCGCACCGATAATTCGGTATTTTATCACAAAATATGTATAAAAACAATTTATTCTTTATATTTATGCAAATATGATAAAAGAAATTGCAGGAGGGCTATTTTGACTGGTAGATTCGGGGAGGCTTCGCGCTGGTGTCAGTCCGCTTAGGCTTGTCTACGGATACGGGCTGTCTGATTTTGCTCTGGTGTCAGTCCGTAGATATACGATGATGAGTTTCGGACTGATCAAACTTGCTTGATTGGGAGCCCTACTCCGGCTGTTTCCTTCTCCAGAGCTGACAAAGCAAGTGCTGGCGTCCGTCCGTCACAGGCTGGCAAAGGATATCAGACTGGCAATGGCCCGTATGGCGTCAGTCCACCATCGGCTAACAACGGCTATCAGACTGACATCGGCTCGCTTAGCGGGAGTCTTATGCGCAAAAATCTTTGAGCCGAACTGACCAAACAAGCCAACGATTGCCCCCGGCTCTATTCAATGTTAAAATGTGCGCATGAATAATGAGAATTTTACCTCAAAATCTGAATATGAAACGCATACCGCAGCCACAAAAAATACGACAGCAGGCACAACCCCCGACTGGCATCTGCTCGCGCCCCGGCTTCTTTCCTGGTATGACCAAAATGCCCGCCGGCTTCCATGGCGGGAAGCAAAGGATCCGTACCGGATCTGGGTTTCTGAGATCATGCTCCAGCAGACCAGGGTGGAAGCTGTAAAGGGATACTATGCCCGCTTCATGGACGAGCTTCCGGATGTCGCAGCACTTGCCGCATGTCCCGAGGATCGTCTGTTAAAGCTGTGGGAAGGCCTCGGTTACTATTCCCGTGCGCGCAATCTTAAAAAGGCCGCGGAGCAGATCATGGATCTGTATGATGGCGAGCTGCCCGCTGACCACAAGCAATTGTTAAAGCTTCCCGGCATCGGTCCCTATACCGCAGGTGCGATCGCATCTATCGCGTTTGGCATCCCCGTGCCGGCTGTGGACGGAAATGTGCTTCGTGTCAGAGCACGCGTATTCGGAGATGATGGAGATATTGCGGATGCGGCGGTGAAAAAGACGGCCGAGACAGAACTTCTGGATTTCATGTTCAAGTATTTTTCGAACGAAACAATCAC
>JAZQEX010000044.1:0-42858 GCA_045539215.1 Eubacterium sp.
GCATCAAAGGTAATGATGTTGTCTACACCCATGTCGATGAGCTCCTGCAGTGCCAGAGCGGAATCGAGAGATTCACGGGTGGTACGGCGGTGCTGGCGGCCCTCATACAGGAACGGCATGATGACATTGATACGGCGAGCCTTGCCGGCTGCAGCAGCAATGATACGCTTCAGATCCTGATAATGGTCATCCGGTGACATATGGTTGACCATACCGCAAAGCTTATAGGTCAGGCTGTAATTGGTGATGTCGACCAGGATGAACAGGTCGTAACCGCGGATGGACTGGTTGATCACACCCTTGGCTTCACCGGTACCAAAACGCGGGCATTCCGCGTCGATGATAAATGTGTCACGGGAGTATCCTTTAAAAGTGATATCATCCTCATGCTTGTGCTGACGGTCCTCGCGCCAGTCAATGATGTAACGGTCTACTTCTTCACCAATCTTGGAACAGCTCTTTAATGGAATGATACCAAGTGCTCCGGTAGGGATCGTTTCCAGATTTCTTCCGTCTTTATGCTTTTTTCCCATGTTTGTTAACCCTCCGTTTTAATTTGTCAGCTTTTTCTTGATACGGATATCTTCGCCATACAGTTTCAAAATGGTAAAACCATTTACGATCCGGGAAGAGATACGTTCAGAATAAATCGTAGCCAGATCGCTCAGGCGAAGATTTGTAGAGATCAGCATGGATTTTCTGTTCCGGATTCTTTCGTTTAAACACACAAAAAACTGGGAAACCGTTAAGGAATTTGCTGATTCGGTTCCCAGGTCATCTATGATCAGCAGATCACAGGAAAATATATTCTGATACTCCGGCAGATTCTGGATATCCTTGCGGAATGCATTTTTTGCCAGAAGATCAAACAGTTTATGCGCCGTCAGATAAATGACGGAATGGCCGGTATCGAGCAGTTCCTTCGCAACACAGTGCGTCAGAAACGTCTTCCCGGTCCCGGTATCACCCTGCAGAAGCAGGTTTTCATAATGGTGATCAAAGGTTCTCGCGAACTGAAAGCAACGGCTTTCAGCGCGTTTTGCATATTCCAGAGCACTGATGCCTGACTGCGGGTCGATGTCCTGATCAGAATAGTACTCCAGAGAAAAGGTCTTAAAGTTTTCTTTTTCCAGCATTTCAGACAAGTCTGACTGCGTGTAGACCAGTTCGATTGCTTTCTGCTTAAAGCAGTGACACTGCTTAGTGCCGATATAACCGGTGTCTTTGCAGTCAGGACACTGGTAGGGCGGATTCAGGTAATCGTCATTGATGCCATGAGATAGAAGAAGCTTCTTTTTCTCCTCGGTCAGTCTGGCGATATTTGCAGAAAGTGCAGTGAGCGCATCGTCATCTCCCTCAAGCATACGCTTGGCCTGTGTGACACTGCTGTGCGCGATCTCGCGATCGATCTCTGCGATGCGCGGGATCTGTCTGTAGAGCGCCTCTTTACGGGTGCGGATCAGATGTGCGCGGCGGATCTGGTTTTCATCATAAGTACGCATGATCTCATCGTACTGTACATTGGTCAATGCCATGCGATCCTCCGTTACTGCATAGACCGCTTGATCAGTTCCTGCTCAAGCGCGTCATAGTCTGTGTTTCGCTGCCGGAAATTGGAAAAGTTGGTAGGCTTCACTGTGCTTTCGGTCTTTGCCGGAGCCTCTGCTTTGGTTTGCTTTTCCTTTCGGAAGAGCTCGTCTGATTTGCGGACGGCAACCAAAGTCGTGATGCCCTTTTTCTTCCAGTTTTTCAAAATGGAATCCGCATACGGGAAGCTCGGCTCGTGCGCAGACTGGATCGTACGCTTGCATGCCTCTTCGATCATCTCGAGAGAGAAGCCCATCACATCCGACCAGCGGGTGATGTATTCCTGCTCTACCGGTGTGATGCTGCGTCCGCGAATGCCAAACGCGCGGAAAACAGTCTGGTAGATCTCGGAACTCTGTCTGAGTGCTTCCTTTGCGACATCAACATCCTGGATGTTCCTGGATGCGAGATCCTCCGCAATGCGGTTCATATAATAAAAGCTTGTGTGTTCTCTGGACACACAGTGTTCGATCAGGTATTCGATCAGGTCAACGGAGAAATGAAGCTGATCATACCAATAGAAGATATGATTCAGATCCGTCGGACTTAAGCTCCGTCCCAGATACTGTTCTGACACAAAGATCATCTCGGCAATATCGGATTCCTCACAGAAACGGTTGATCTCAGCGGGACTGTATTCCCGTGACTTTGTCTCCGGCAATGCATCCGAGCGTACCGGCGTGGGTGCACCTGCATAGGCAGAACGCTCCAATGCAGCTTCGGTCTCTGCGACACGGTCCGGCAGGAATGCCTCCTCGAGAATGCAGATGCCGGACAGTGCATTGTCCGAATCATATTCCAGACGGAGGAGCTTGCCTTTTTCCCAATAGCGCAGTGCGCGAAGAACGTCAGATTCCGTATAGTCAAAATGATCCGCAAATCCGGTAATAGAAAAATCAGCCTGCGGCCTGTTCATGCAGCGCAGCAGATACAGAAAGACTTTCACATACTCACCGTTTGCGCGGGTCATATAGCGATCTATGAAAATGTTTGGGACATCTGTCACATAGGATGCCTGATCTTTATAGAGCTGGATTTTACCCATGGGACTTCCTTCCTTTCCTTTTTGTAGCATCAAGAGTGTACCACATCAGATCAAAAGTGAAAAGGGCAAAAACATCGGAAAAACCCGCATTTTTGCAGCATTTTCAAATTGTGGATAATGTGGAAAACTGCCGCAAATGCCCATACTTCAGGCATAAAATATCCACAGCCCAAATGCGGTATCGGAGCCCTTCGGACTGTGGATATTGTGGATAAGATCATTCGCCGACCAGAAGATCCGCTAAACGGTAGACATCTCCGCAACCCATAGTTATCAACAGGTCATTGTTCATAGAATTTTTTTCGAGAAATTTTTCGATTTCAGGGAAGGTGGCAACATGATAGCATTCTGTGCCGGCCTTCATGATGTCTGCAGCCAGATCTTCGGAGCGGACCCCTAAGGTGTCGGTCTCTCTCGCAGCCATAACATCCGGTAAAATAACCAGGTCTGCGAGACTTAACGCATCGATGAAATCCTGCCAGTAAGCCTTGGTTCTGGAATAGGTGAACGGCTGGAAGACAGCGATCAGTCTGTTGTGCGGCACATTGCGTGCGGCTTCGAGTGTTACGCGGATCTCTGTCGGATGATGTGCGTAATCGTCCATGATCGTTACACCGTTCCATACGCCTCTGTGCTGGAACCGGCGGATCGCACCGCCGAAGCTTTCCAGTCCGCGGATCATATCCTCTACGGCAATACCGAACTGGTGTGTCGCCGCGATGGCAGCCAGTGCATTAGCAACATTATGTTCGCCCGGAATGCGAAGATGTACATCTCCGGCATCTTTGCCGTCAATGACGATCGTAAATGCGGCGAAACCGTTTTTATCATATGTAATATTGCGTGCGGTATAAGCTTCGTTTCCGGAGAGTCCGTAGAAAACAGCTTTTGCAGCAACATTTTTTGTCAGTTCCTCCGGATCCGGGATCTCGCTGTTTAAGATCACAGCGCCGTCCGGATGTGTATTCTCCAGGAACAGACGGAAGGAATTGCGGATGTCTGCCAGATCTTTGAAGAAATCCGGGTGATCCTCTTCAATGTCCAGGATAATGGAGTACATCGGATGCAGCTCTAAGAAGCTGTTGGTATATTCGCAGGCTTCTACTAAGAATACATCGGAGTCACCTTTGCGGATGTTTCCGCCGATCGCATCGAGCTTGCCGCCGATGGAGATCGTAGGATCCGTATCTGCCTCTAACAGGATATGCGCGATCATGGATGTTGTTGTCGTTTTCCCATGTGTACCGCTGACAGCAAAGGAATCATGATGCTGTGCCATCATCTGTCCTAAAAACTGTGCGCGGGAAAGCATCGGAATGCCTGCAACCTCTGCGGCATGGTATTCCGGGTTGTCCGGATGGATCGCTGCGGTATAGATGACAAGATCAATATCATCAGTGATATTATCTGCACTCTGTCCGAGCAGGATCTTTGCGCCATGCGCTTCGAGTTTTTTTGTAGATGCATTTAAGTCCCGGTCGGAGCCGGATACGGTGAAGCCTTTTTGCAGAAGATACTCTGCAAGGCCGCTCATGCTGCTGCCGCCGATGCCGATGAAATGTACATGATTGGGTTTTGAAAAATCGATCTGATACATGTTGTAATCCCCTTATATATTAAGACGAAATTTATAGTAAAGTATATGTTTTCTGCGCTGAAATATCTCAGGCAGAAATAAGTATATCAAATCATGAGGATTTGTAAAGGACGGCAAAAAAGATAAAAATCCGAGTTGTTATAAAATGTCATAAAAGGTGTTGTCTTAAAAGAGTTGATTATGGTATAATTGGCTAAATTTTAAATGGTCGTATTTCGCAATTATTTTACTTAAGAATCGGGGTGAGTCATTATGCGAAAAGAAATGGTCGCTATGTTGCTGGCCGGAGGACAGGGAAGCAGACTCGGAGTTTTGACGACAAAGGTTGCAAAGCCCGCGGTAGCATTCGGTGGAAAGTACCGGATCATTGATTTCCCGCTCAGTAACTGTATTAATTCCGGAGTGGATACGGTAGGTGTTTTGACACAGTACCAGCCGCTTCAGCTCAACACTCACATCGGGATCGGAATTCCGTGGGATCTCGACAGAAACCATGGTGGTGTGACAGTGCTCTCTCCTTATGAGAAGAAGAGCGGAAGCGCATGGTTTTCCGGTACGGCGAATGCCATCTACCAGAACATCAATTATATTGATAACTACAATCCGGAATATGTTCTGATCCTTTCAGGTGATCACATCTATAAGATGGATTACGAACTGATGCTGGATTATCATAAGAAGAATAATGCAGATCTTACGATCGCTGTTATGCCGGTGCCGATGGATGAGGCAAGCCGCTTTGGTATCGTGGTAACGGACGACAACGGTAAGATCAATGAATTCCAGGAGAAGCCCAAAGAGCCGAAGAGCAATCTGGCATCCATGGGTATTTATATTTTTACCTGGGAAAAATTAAAAGAAGCACTTCTGGCAAATGAAGATGTCGAGAATTGCGATTTTGGTATGCATGTCATTCCGTATTGCCATGAAAAGGGCGAGCGGATCTTTGCATATGAGTATACGGGATACTGGAAGGATGTCGGAACACTGAAGTCCTATTGGGAAGCCAATATGGAGCTCATTGATCTGATCCCGGTATTTAATCTGTATGAAGATTACTGGAAGATCTATACAAAGAGCGACGTGATCGCACCGCAGTACATTTCCGCGGATTCTCATGTTGATAAGGCAATCATCGGAGAGGGTACGGAAATACATGGTGAGGTATACAGTTCCGTGATCGGCTCGAATGTCCGCATTGGTAAGGGCAGCGTAGTCAAAGATTCTATCATCATGGAAGGCGTCACCATCGGGGAAGGCGTTACAATTGAAAAAGGTATTATTGCAGAGGGATCTGTGATCGGAGATCATGTTGAGATGGGAGTTGGTGAGGAAGCACCGAGCAAGCTCAACGAGAGCATCTATACATTCGGACTCGTAACGATCGGAGAGAATTCGGTCATTCCGTCAGATGTTAAGATCGGCAAGAATACGACGATCGCAGGAGCAACAGACCTCAGTGATTATCCGGGTGGATTGCTTGCATCCGGAGAATATATCGTAAAGGCAGGTGACAACGTATGAAAGCATTAGGAATTATACTTGCCGGCGGCAATAATTATCGGATGAAGGAGCTTTCCGCAAAGCGCGCGATCCCGGCAATGCCCGTAGCAGGCAGTTTTCGTTGTATTGATTTTGCGCTGAGCAATATGACAAATTCACGCGTGCAGCGTGTGGCTGTACTGACACAGTACAATGCAAGATCTCTGAATGAGCATCTGAGTTCTTCGAAGTGGTGGAACTTCGGCAGAAAGCAGGGTGGTCTGTATGTTTTCACGCCTACGATCACACAGGATAACAGCCTGTGGTATCAGGGAACAGCAGACGCGATCGCGCAGAATCTGGACTTCTTAAAGAGAAGCCATGAGCCTTATGTCATAATTGCTGCAGGAGATTGTGTATATAAGCTTGACTATAACAAAGTTCTTGATTATCATATCGAAAAGAATGCGGACATCACTGTTGTATGTAAGGACATGCCAGTGGATGAAGATGTAAGTCGTTTCGGTGTGGTCAAGATGAATGAAGATTCACGTATCATCGAGTTCGAAGAGAAGCCGATGGTACCGCAGTCCAATACGATTTCAACAGGGATATATGTCATCAGACGACGTCAGCTGATTGAGATGATCGAGAAGAGCATCCAGGAGCATCGTTATGATTTTGTAAATGACATACTGATCCGTTATAAAAATCTGAAAAGGATCTATGGTTATAAGTTAGACAGCTATTGGAGGAACATTGCAACGGTAGACTCCTATTATCAGACCAATATGGATTTCCTTCAGGCAGATGTAAGAGATTACTTCTTCCGGGAGGAACCGAATATCTACTCTAAAGTGGATGATCTGGCACCTGCGAAATACAACAGTGGTTCCGATGTGACGAATTCGCTCGTGTCAAGCGGCTGTATCATCAACGGCAAAGTAGAGAACTCGGTATTGTTCAAACAGGTTTTTGTGGGGAAGAACTGTGTGATCAAGAATTCCATCATCTTAAACGATGTTTATATTGGAGACAATACTCACATTGAAAACTGCATCGTTGAAAGCAGAGACACCATTCGGGCTAATACATTTCTTTGTGGGGAAGATAAGGTAAAAGTTGTTTCGGAACACAATGAGCGGTACGTGATTTAGTTGAAGTAGAAAAGGGGGGACATCGCACGTTTCCGTCTCTGCAAAGAGAGGTTAAAAAAATGAATATTACTGATGTTAGAATTCGTAAGATCGAAAAAGAGGGGAAAATGAAGGCCGTTGTCTCTATTACGATCGAGGACGCATTTGCCGTCCATGACATCAAAATCATCGAGGGAGAAAAGGGGCTTTTCATCGCGATGCCCAGCCGTCGAAATGCGGAAGGGGAGTACCGGGATGTTGCGCATCCGATCAACTCAGAGACGAGACAGTATATTCAGGACCTGATCATGATGAAATATAGTGAAATGCTTGCAGAGGAAGACAACGAATAAATATGATTCTGATCGCCGGACTTGGAAATCCGACTTTACGTTACAAAAAAACAAGACACAATATCGGATTTGATACGATTGATCGTGTTGCCGATACCTATGGGATCCGTATCAGCCGCAAGGAATGCAAGGCTTTGACCGGCAGCGGTATGATAGCAGGACAGAAAGTACTTCTGGTTAAGCCGCAGACGTATATGAATCTGTCAGGAGAAAGCATTGGGAATCTGGTGCAGTTCTATAAGTTAGATCCGGAGACGGAGGTTGTCATCTTATATGATGACATCCACCTGCCTCCGGGTCAGCTTCGTATTCGAACAAAAGGCAGTGCCGGAGGCCATAACGGTATTAAAAGTATTATTCAGCACCTCGGAACAGAAAAATTTAGCAGAATCCGGATCGGTGTTGGAGAGGTTCCTCCCGAACGGGACCAGGTAAGCCATGTGCTTTCACGGTTCTCCAGAGAGGAACGCAAAGAGGTCGATGAGGGGATTGAAAAAGCAGTGCAGGCAGTCGAGCTTTTGGCTGCAGGCAGAGCAGATGAGGCAATGAACCGGTTCAACCGGAAAAATCATACAGACTGAAAGAAGCGAAGAGCGGAATGAAAATATTTCTGGAGCCCTTAGAACAGCTGAAGCCGTACGAAGATATACAGGACCATTTACAGAAACACTCCGGTCTTCTTTTTGTGTCCGGAGTTACCGACGCGGCAAAACCGCATCTGATGGATGCGTTAGGGCAAGACCAAGGGAAAAATTTAATTATTACATATGGAGAGCAGCGTGCACGTGAGATCGTGGACGCTTATCGTTTTTTTCGGAAAGATCGTGACGATGATGTGCTCTATTTCCCGGCTAAGGATATTTTATTTTATCAGTCGGACATCAGAGGCAATGCACTGACAAAGGAGCGGATGCAGACGATACAGGCGCTTATTACAGGCGAACATCCTGTGATCGTGACAACGATCGATGCACTGTTATCCCGCCTGCCGTCAGAGGAGCGGGTCAGAAGCGCCTGCTTAACGATCCGGGAAGAAGATACGATAGATCTGGACGGATTGCTGGATGGCCTTGTCAAGATGGGCTATTCCAGTGAATACCAGACAGAGCAGCCGGGGCAGTTTGCCGTCAGAGGAGGTATCATAGATGTCTTCCCCATGACAGATTCTGTGCCGGTCCGGATCGAGCTTTGGGGAGATGAGGTGGATTCGATCCGAAGCTTTTCGCCGGAGACACAGCGTTCCATAGAAACGCTGTCTGAGATCACCATCTATCCGGCCGGAGAAGTGATTTTAAGCCGGGAGGAGATTGAAAAAGGATTTTCGCGCCTGAAACAGGACGCAGACAAAATATATGAATCGTATCGGAAAGCGATGAAGACAGAAGAGGCATGGCAGGTGAAGGAGTCGGTCTCTTTTGTGGAAAGTCAGCTTTTGGATCTGAAAAACGCGGATGCGGCAGAAGGATATCTTCCCTATTTTTATATAGAGGGAACAGATACGGCATCCGTGAATCTCCTGCAGTACTTTGATGAGGCTGACAGGATCTTTATCGATGAACCGCAGCGTTGCATGCAGCTTCTGAAGGATTCCTACCGCGAATTCTCAGAAAGCATGACGCAGCGTCTGGAAAAAGGCTACGCCCTTCCCGGACAGATGGAACTTATGTTTTTGCCGGAACAGATCTCGACAGGGCTCATGGGTCTTAAGGGAGCGGGCATTGCAACGATCAACGCAAAAGCAGAAGGGCTGGCATTTACAGACAGTGTGTATCTGCAGGTGCGTTCCGTAAGCTCCTATCAGAAAAATTTCCCGCAGCTTATCAAGGATCTGAAAGGATACCGGAAGGAGAAGTTCCGGGTGCTGTTGTTGAGCAGCTCGGGAACAAGAGCAAAACGAATGGCACAGGAGCTTACGGATGAAGGGGTCACGGCCTTTTATTCCGATGATCTTGAGCGGGAGCTGAAACCGGGCGAGATCATGGTGACCGGCGGAAATCTGAAAAACGGATTTGCCTGGCCGGATGCCGGCTTTGTGGTATTAACAGAGACCGATCTGTTTGGCGCAAAGCGGAAAAAGAGAAGAAAGAAGCGCTATGACGGCGCCGGGATCCGGGATTTTGCGGAGCTCCATCCGGGTGATTATGTTGTGCATGAAAACTACGGACTGGGAATCTATCGCGGCATTGAAAAGATCGAGATCGACCATATCATTAAGGATTTCATGAAGATCGAATATGATAAGGGCGATAATCTTTATGTGCTCGCGACGCAGCTGGATGTGATCCAGAAATACGCCGGACAGGACGCAAAGAAGCCGCGTTTGAATAAGCTAAACGGCAAAGAGTGGAAGCGGACACGTTCCCGCGTGGAAAAGGCGGTCGGCGAGATCGCGCAGGAGCTTGTAGAGCTCTATGCCATCAGACAGCAGACGGAAGGCTATCAGTATGAGCCGGACACCGTTTGGCAAAAGGAATTTGAAGAACAGTTTCCATATGAAGAAACTTCTGATCAGCTGACGGCGATCGCGGATACCAAAGCAGATATGGAGAGCAAAAAGATCATGGACCGTCTGATCTGCGGAGATGTCGGCTATGGTAAGACGGAAGTCGCGATCCGTGCAGCGTTTAAGGCAGTGCAGGAAAACAAGCAGGTTGTTTTTCTGGTGCCGACAACGATCCTGGCGCAGCAGCATTACAACACATTTGTACAGCGCATGAAGGATTATCCCGTATCGGTTGAGCTGCTTTGCCGGTTCCGGACGCCTGCACAGCAGAAGGCATCGATCGAGCGTTTAAAGAGAGGCACAGCAGACATCGTGATCGGAACGCACAGAGTGCTTTCAAAGGATGTGGTGTTTAAGGATCTGGGGCTTCTGATCGTGGATGAAGAGCAGCGCTTTGGCGTGACACATAAAGAGCGCATCAAGCAGATGAAAAAGAACGTAGATGTGCTGACGCTGACTGCGACACCGATTCCGCGGACACTGCACATGAGTCTGGTCGGGATCCGTGACATGAGTGTCCTGGAAGAACCGCCGGAAGACCGTTTCCCTGTGCAGACCTACATTATGGAATATAATGAAGAAATGGTCAGGGAGGTTGCAAGACGGGAGTTAAACCGCGGCGGCCAGGTTTTTTACGTATTTAACAGAGTGAACCAGATCGCGGAGATGGCAGGCAGGATCGCAAAGCTTCTGCCGGATGCGGAAGTGGCTTACGCACACGGACAGATGCCGGAGCGGCAGCTCGAGCAGATCATGATCGACTTCATCAACGGCGAGATCGATATTCTGGTCAGCACGACCATCATAGAGACAGGACTGGACATTGCCAATGCCAATACGATGATCATTCATGATGCAGATAACATGGGTCTCTCGCAGCTGTATCAGCTGCGGGGAAGGATCGGACGTTCTAACAGGACTGCCTATGCATTTTTGATGTACCGGCGCGGAAAGATTTTACGGGAAGTTGCCGAGAAGCGTCTTGCTGCGATTCGTGATTTTTCCGAACTGGGCAGTGGATTCCGGATCGCAATGAAGGATCTTGAAATCCGCGGGGCAGGAAATATCCTGGGAGAAGCGCAGAGCGGACATATGGAAGCGGTTGGCTATGATCTCTATTGTAAGATGCTGCATGAAGCGGTCAGAGAAGCAAAAGGGGAGAAGAAGCCGCCTGATTTCGAGACAACACTGGATCTGAATCAGGATGCCTATATCCCGGTGACGTATATCCCGGATGAGTTCCAGAAGCTGGACATCTATAAACGGATCGCGGCGATCACCAATGAAGAAGACCGGGATGAGATGCTCGATGAGCTGATCGACCGGTTCGGAGAGCCGCCGAAACCCGTTCAGCGTCTTTTGGCAGCAGCCATGCTGAAGGCACTGGCGCATGATGCCTGGTTTACAGAGATCAAGGAGCAGAAAAACGAGATTCGTTTTGTAATGTACGGACAGGCAGATGTCGATCCCGCCAGGATCCCGGACCTGCTTGCAAAGTGGAATCGCAGGGTTCGTTTCCAGGCAGACAAGGATCAGCCGGCATTTTTATACCAGAGGCAAAAACAGGACGGAGATGTTTTTGACGTAATTCGCCTATTTTTATCTGATTGCAGGGAAACGATTGTGCTTTCTTAACAAAACGGCGTTTTCAGGGGCAGGACACTTGACAAATGTCTGAATTCATTTTTATAATATGACGTTATGTTCTTCGAACCATAATATGGGGTGAGATATATATGGATCAATATGTAATCAAAGGTGGGACGCCATTGACAGGTGAAGTCGAGATCGGCGGCGCAAAGAATGCGGCGCTTGCGATCATTGCGGCTGCTGTTATGGCGGACGAGACCGTTACGATAGAAAATCTGCCTGACGTGCGTGATATTAACGTCATGTTAAAAGCGATCGAGCACATTGGTGCGATCGTGGAGCGCCCGGACAGACATACCGTCCGCATTAACGGAAGATTTATCAACAGCATTAATGTGGATGATGAATACATCAGAAAAATCAGAGCGTCCTATTATCTGCTGGGTGCGCTGATCGGTAAATATAAGGAAGCACAGGTTGCACTGCCAGGCGGATGCGCAATTGGCGCAAGACCGATCGATCTGCATCTGAAGGGATTCCGTGCACTTGGCGTACAGGTGGATATTGCCCACGGACAGGTGATCGCGAAGGCGGAGCATCTGAAGGGTACACACATTTACCTGGATAAGGTTTCCGTTGGTGCGACGATCAATATCATGATGGCAGCTGCCCTGGCAGAAGGCCGGACGATCATTGAAAATGCTGCAAAAGAGCCGCATGTCGTTGACGTGGCGAACCTGTTGAACCGCATGGGTGCAAGCATCCGCGGTGCCGGTACGGATGTGATCCGTATCCAGGGTGTACAAAAGCTGTATAAGACAGACTATACGATCATTTCTGACCAGATCGAGGCCGGAACCTATATGTATGCCGCAGCAGCGACACACGGGGATGTTTTGGTAAAGAATGTCATTCCGAAGCATCTGGAAGCGACATCGGCGAAGCTGATCGAGGTCGGATGTGAGTTGAAAGAATATGATGACGCGGTTCGTGTCATTGCAAAGAATCCGCTTCGTCATACACAGGTCACAACATTGGCTTACCCGGGATTCCCGACGGATATGCAGCCGCAGATGGGTGTTGTCCTCGGTATCGCACACGGAACGAGTACCATCACTGAGAGCATTTTTGAAAACCGTTTCAAATATGTGGACGAGCTCAACAAGATGGGTGCCAATATTAAGGTAGAAAGCAATATCGCGATCATCAATGGTGTTGAGAAGTATTCCGGCGCAAGAGTCAGCGCACCGGATCTTCGGGCAGGCGCAGCGCTTGTTATTGCAGGTCTGGCAGCGGAAGGCATTACGATCGTTGATGACATTTATTATATTGAACGCGGATATGAGCGTTTTGAAGAGAAGCTTGCCTCCCTTGGCGGGCTGATCAAAAAGGTAAGTTCTGAAAAAGAAATCCAGAAATTCAAACTGATGATTTCATAAAGATATGCCAGTTTTGGCGGTTCCCAGAAAGATAAAAGATAGAAAGGGCCCGTATAGGGTAAGGAGAACATGGAAAAATTATTATTTACTTCTGAATCTGTTACTGAAGGACATCCGGACAAAGTCTGCGATGCGATCTCTGACGCGATCCTGGATGCCTGCATCGCACAGGACCCGATGAGCCGTGTGGCTTGCGAGTCAACCACATGTACCGGTTTTGTTATGGTCACAGGTGAGATCACCACAAAGGCACAGCTTGACATCCCGACAATCGTTCGCGAGACTGTTAACGGTATCGGTTATGATGATGCTGCAACCGGATTTGACGGCAATACCTGCGCAGTTATGGTAGCGCTTGATAAGCAGTCTCCGGATATCGCAATGGGCGTTGACAAAGCGCTTGAGGCAAGAGAGAACCAGATGACAGATGAGGAGCTCGAAGCAATCGGCGCCGGTGATCAGGGTATGATGTTCGGTTATGCAACAAACGAGACACCGGAATTTATGCCGTATCCGATCAGCCTGGCACATCGTCTGGCACTGCGCCTGACAGAAGTTCGTAAGGACGGCACACTGGATTACCTTCGTCCGGACGGAAAGACTCAGGTTTCTGTAGAGTATGATGAGGAAGGCGCACCGAAGCGTCTTGAGGCTGTCGTTCTTTCCACACAGCATGACTCTGATGTAACACAGGAACAGATTCATGAAGATATCAAGAAGTATGTATTTGATGAGGTTCTTCCGGCAGAGATGATCGATGACCAGACCAAGTTCTTCATCAACCCGACCGGCCGTTTCGTAATCGGCGGACCGCACGGTGATGCAGGTCTGACAGGTCGTAAGATCATCGTTGATACCTACGGCGGATTCGCTCGTCATGGCGGCGGCGCTTTCTCTGGTAAGGACTGCACAAAGGTTGACCGTTCCGCTGCATACGCAGCACGTTACGTTGCAAAGAACCTGGTAGCAGCTGGTCTGGCTGACCGTTGCGAGATCCAGCTTTCTTATGCGATCGGTGTTGCACAGCCGACATCCATCATGGTAGATTCCTTCGGAACCGGTAAGGTTTCCAACGAAAAACTTGGCGAGATCGTTCGCGAGAACTTCGATCTGCGTCCGGCAGGTATCATCAAGATGCTCGACCTTCGCCGCCCGATCTACCGCGCAACAGCTGCTTACGGACACTTCGGCCGTACCGATGTAGATCTTCCGTGGGAAGCTCTTGACAAAGTAGAAGATCTGAAGAAATATCTGTAAGATCTGATATTGTTGTTTTAAAAGACGGCCGTCTCTGGAAACAGAGATGGCCGTCTTTTGCGTGTTGCAATAAGCCATGCACGGTGTTGACGCCCTTTTGGAACAAAAAGGAGCCAAAGAAGCAAGTTATGTTCCAAAAAATGTTCGAGTTTCAAGGAACTTGCTAGATTTTGGAACATAAAGCGGCCAAAGAAGCATGTTTTGTTCCAAAAAGTGAGTTTTGAGCATGAAAAGAGACCAAATCAGATGGAGATTGGAACAAATCAAATGAAAAAAGCCGAAAATGTTCCAAAATAGACAGATTTTGGAACAAAATCAATTAGAAGTGGCAGTGAAAGTTCCAAAAAGCAGGATTTGAGTGGGGGAATTGACCGTTTCGCGCGCAGTTTGGAACAAAAAACATGGCATATAGGATGAAAAAGTTCCAAAACCAGTTATTTAGAAAAACTTCCTACAAGAAGTAATCTGCAATCACAGCTTCTACCTTCTCGTTGCTTAGCGGCTTCTCCTGGTTCTCAAATGTCATGATCAGTTGATCTGATGGAAGGATGCCATTTGCATTATATGTCTGCATTTTCTGAAATGCTTTTCTTGCATACTCAGGATTGTCCATCAGCCCAAAGTGTTCCCAATAATAAGTACGGCCAGTTTGAGGGTGTCTTATTGTGAAGTCCGGATAAACAGTACAAGAATCTAAGAACAGAGCAGATTCGTATCGATAAGGAATACCATGTAAAAAGAGTGCCTGATCGATGAAAACTTCTGATTTGGATCTGACTCTATTTCCGGAAATACAGGTATGACGCAACTGTTCCGGACAATATGGATTGGTTTCAAATGAGGCACAGGCCCATTCCTTTAATTCGTCTGAAAGCGGTGTGATGTATTTTCGAAGGATATCATGAAAAACGGGATCGTCAAGAATCTGAGAAACATTAGAAGAATAATTCTGATAACAGTCAAGATAGGCGTGAAGAGCTTTCTGTTCCAGGAGGGTATCTTTCAGGAGCGCTGATAAATATTTTTTCTTTACAAGTAATTCTATTAGTTGTTGCTCTTTCTTAGGGATATAAGTTCGTGTGCCGTCATGATAATGAGCAAACCGGATATACTTTCCGTTATTCAAAATAGATAAATGCCCGTCGGGCAGGTCAGAAAGTTGCTTTTGCAGACTGGAGATTCTGGAATCTAAAGAGGTTGATTCCTTTGAAATGAGTGAATGAAGCGTAGAAATCATCTCCTTCCATATGATATTATTTATAGAACAAGTATATCTAGACTATATCTTACTTTTCCATAGCAGGCAATCATAAAATTTTAATTTTTATGAAATTCTGTTCTATGATATAATCACCTACATGGAATAGACACATTTATCATATATAGTGTTTACAGTTAGACATAGAATATGGAGTAAATCATAGTGAAACTAAAAACCCGTCTGGTAATATCATTTTGCATTATCATAATCCTGCCGATCGCCCTGATGAGCGGTATTTTGTTCGGTTATTATCAGATTTACACGCATATGGCCCAAAAGCATTACGGCGAAGAAGGCTCGCAGGCCATCATCAACGCACCGTTTTTCGGAGAAGGGCCATATACGCAAGCGCAGATACAGCAGCTCTCAGCGGAACTGATCGTTCTGGTCGTGCTGGTGCTGGCAATCACGGCGGTCTTTATGACGTTATGGCTGTATCAGAGCATGATGAGTCCGATCAAGAAGCTGCAAAAGGCGACACAGAACATCAAAGAAGGCAATCTTGATTTCACGATTGAGTCTGACAGCGAGGATGAGATCGGGGAACTGACACGAAACTTTGAAGAGATGCGGCAGAGGCTCAAGGAATCGACCGAAGAAAAGATGCGAAGTGAGCAGGAAAACCGTGTTCTGATCAGTAACATCGCGCATGACTTGAAGACGCCGATCACGGCAGTCAAAGGCTATGCGGAAGGATTGGTTGACGGAGTGGCGGACACGCCGGAGAAGCTGAATCGCTATGTGCAGACCATTTACAACAAAGCAAATGAGATGGATCGCCTGATCAATGAGCTGACGCTCTATTCCAACATCGACGCGAACCGGATCCCGTATAATTTTGACAAGATCAATGCAAAGGCCTACTTTGATGACTGTATCGAAGACATCGGTCTGGACCTTGAGACGCAGGGGATCACCCTCACCTATGAAAACAACGTGGAAGATGATGTACAGATCATTGCGGATCCGGAGCAGATCATGCGCGTGATCAACAACATCGTATCAAACGGTGTAAAATATATGGACAAGCCATATAAGCTGATCGGCATACGTCTGAAAGACGTCGGTGATTTCGTGCAGATAGAAATCGATGACAACGGAAAGGGAATCGCCTTAAAGGATCTGCCCTACATTTTTGACCGGTTTTACCGGACGGATTCTTCCAGAAACTCCAGGACCGGAGGCAGCGGAATCGGCCTTTCAATCGTTAAGAAAATCGTGGAAGACCATGGCGGAAGAATCTGGGCGACCAGCAAAGAAGGCGTCGGAACGACGATGTACTTTGTACTGAGAAAATATGTTGACAGTGTTTTAGCATAACTATCCGATTGAGGAGATGTAATGTTGAAGAAAAACCTGCAATACTTTTGATATTAGTAAAAAAACGATACACGAACAGGAGGAAACTATGAGCCGAATTTTAATTATCGAAGACGAAGAAGCGATTGCTGATCTTGAACGGGATTATTTAGAGCTTTCAGGATTTGAAGTAGAGACAGAGCAGGACGGAACAAAAGGATTAGAGCGTGCGCTGGCAGAGGATTTTGATATGTATATCCTGGATCTGATGCTTCCGGGCACAGACGGATTTGAGATCTGCAAGCAGATCCGTGAGATCAAGAACACACCAGTCCTGATGGTATCAGCGAAAAAAGACGATATCGACAAGATCCGTGGCCTTGGCCTGGGTGCGGATGATTATATCACCAAGCCGTTCTCGCCGAGTGAGCTGGTGGCACGTGTCAAAGCGCACCTGTCCCGTTATGAGCGTCTGATCGGCAGTGCTGCGGAGCAGAATGATATCGTTGAGATCCGTGGCTTAAAGATCGATAAGACCGCAAGAAGAGTCTGGGTTAATGACGAAGAAAAGCAGTTTACGACAAAGGAATTCGATCTTCTGACATTCCTTGCGCAGCATCCGAATCATGTATTCACAAAGGATGAACTGTTCCGTGAGATCTGGGATATGGAATCGATCGGTGATGTTGCAACCGTAACTGTACACATCAAAAAAATCCGTGAAAAGATTGAGATCAACACATCCAAGCCGCAGTACATTGAGACCATCTGGGGCGTCGGATATCGGTTTAAGATATAAGCGATAAGCGACGAGTGAAAAATCGAGAAGAACTGCACTACCATGCTTGCATGAGTAAGGGCAGTTCTTTTTGATTTTATTTGAGTGCACCGCTTGAATAAAGACCTATTGATAAAACGGCAGTGCCTCCGCCTGCTGCCTGATGATGCGGAATGCTTCCGCGTCACTCATCCGCTCGAGCAGCGCGCGGTGTATGCACTGCCCGAGTATCTGCTCGATCCGTACCGTGGAGGCGACCTCCGATTTGATAAAGTCCGGATAAGTTCTGGCTTTTGCATGCCGGAAAGAGTCGATGGCGGTGTCAAACCATTCGTATAAACTGTCGATCATATCGGCAGATTGTTCATCCGTGACAGGATACACACGCCCGAGGATCGCACTTGTCTCCATCAGGCTGCGAAGAGAGATCCATCTTAAAAATTCTTCGGCTGCTGCCATTTCGTCTGTGCCTTTACGAATGGCCATCGACCAGCCGCCGAGCACACTGGTTCTGCCCGGCAATACAGCGACATCATACTTTCCCGCAATACGGGAAAGTTTTTTTTCTGATAAAGCATGGGCATGCTCCGTAAATGTCACCATCATGGCAGCGCGCCCGTTGATAAATTCACTGACTTGTTCATCCCACCACCAGTTAACGGATTTCGGATTGGCATAGCGGAAGGATTCCAGGTGATTTCCGATCGCCTTGATAAAGATTCCTTCATTCGGAAAGAATCCTTTTTCGTCAAACACACTTCCGCCCAATGACCACAAACGGGGCAGGAATTCGCATGTGGCACCGGAAAAGGCGGAACCGCACATTGTCATACCGTACTTTGTCTCAGAGTCGGGATAGATTTCCTTGGTAAAGAGCCGGGCGATCCGATTTAACTCATCCCAGGTTTGCGGAACGCGAAGTGCGTTACCGTATTCTTCGAAATAGTAGCGCTGGGTCCGGATTTCCTCAAACAAATCCTTGCGATAAAACAAAAGCTGTGAGGTAAAGCTAAAAGGAACTGCATAATAATGGCTGTTTACACGCGCAAATTTTGAGAGGATCTCTTCCGGGTAGATCGACATGGCCTTTTCATTTTCACGGTAAAAATCATCCAGGCAGCAGATCTGTCCGGTATCGACCAGTTCCTGCATCCATGGGAGATCAACGCTGTATAAGTCAAAACATGCCTTTTTACGATCCCGTACGATCGTGTCATAGACCTGTGCGATTGACCGTGTCGTGATCTCGGCGTCAATGCCTGTCGTGCGGACAAAGTTTGGCAGCAGAGCTTTTACTGCGTCACTGGAAGGGCTCTGGTTCAACAGAATCCGCAGCTTGGCCTTTTTCGGGATCTGTACGGAAGGAAGCGGATCATCTTCAGGCGCCTGGTCGGGAGAAACCAGCAGACGGATATGTGTAGGCTCATTTTTTTTATGGATGATGGAAAGCATCGTATCAAAAGCGGCCTTTGCCAGCTTTTTTTGCGGATAGGGAATGCTATGGTCGAAAGAAATATAAATATTTCCGGTCTGATTTAATGTGATCACATCTACCATGCGGGATGTCTTTCCGGATAAGAGGTATTCGATATTGTGAATCTCCAGAGCGATCTTTTCGTTTGAAGCGATCACAACATCCGGGATAGGATCCAGCTGAAAGATCTGCGCAGCCCCGCGTGCCGCAAACTCCGGGTTGATCTGAATGACTTCAGAATATTTGACGGAGGAACTTGAAGCGCCGGAAGTGAGTCTGACATAAGTACTGATCAGATCGTCATGATAGGTGCTGTCGGCTTCGCCTGTGATTAAAGCAACTCTTTTTCCTTCCTGAAAAAGACCAAAAAGAATGTCTTCCAGGATTGCAGAGAGGTCAAGGCCGACATAACTGCAGTTGCTTCCGAGAAGATCGCTCATGAAAAACAGGATCTTCAGACCGCGGTCCATGATATCGGAAAAGAAAGCGGTGTTTGCCGGCTGGCAGGTGGTCAGAATCACGCCGTCTACATTATTCATCAGCGACTGGTTTAACAGATCCCGTTCTTTTTGTGCAATCCCGTCTGTTACCTTAAGATTGATGGCATAGTTTTTTGTATCTGCAATAAACCGGATGGATTCATACAGCGCAAGAAATTCACCGGTGATCAGATTGGGGATCACCAGATCGATCTGATTGGTATATTCTTTTTTCAGGTTTCGGGCAGCAGTGTTAGGGGTATAGCCGAGCTCTTTCATTGCTGCTTCTACTTTTTTGATCTTGTCAACACTGACATTCTTTGCTCCGTTCACGACATTTGACACGGTTCCGTGAGAAACGCCTGCCAGACGGGCAACATCTTTCATTGTGGCCATACGGTATATCCTCCGGGGATGCAACTGAAATTGTGTCACTATTATCTTAGCACAGCCCAAATAGTCAAACAATTCATAAAACAACACAAACGGTCATAAAATATTTGCATACATGTGAGAAAAGCACATAAAACGGTTGAAAACGGTCGTTTTATAGTATATAATCAACAAAAACAGGCAATTTGGAACGCTACAAAAGTACTAAAATGTTAGAAACGGAGGTAAACGGGCACAGTCCGGAAAGGTGAGATTTGTATGAAATTAGGTTATTTTACTGCGAATTTTACAGAGAAGCCGTTAGAAGAAGTCATTCAGCTGATCCAGCCTTATGGATATGAGGCGCTTGAGATCCCTGCCTATGAAGGCAACGGACAGTTTGAGACGGAAGATATCTTAAAAGGTGATAATGCAGCAAAGCTGAAAAAGATGGTTGCCGGTTATGGGATGACGATCGAAGCACTGAGCAACCATTCAGATTCCTTTTTGATCATGGGCCCGACCGGAAAAGAGACGGATTTCATCTATAAAGGTACGCCGGAGGAGAAGATCAAACACGGTACGGAAAGTCTGATCCGTACGGCGCAGGCTGCCAATGCACTGGAAGTTAAAACAGTCGTCGGCTATCCGGGTGTTGAGAACTGGGGAAGATTCTTCTTCTTCCCGTATGGCGAAGGCTGGGCAGAATATGAAGAACAGTTCGTAGAGCGGTTTACGCCGATCTTGGACAAATTCCAGGAATACGGTGTGCGTTTTGCCATCGAGATCCATCCGAACAGTTTTGTATATGATCTGAAGACCGCAATGCGCGCGTTAGAGCTTGTCGACTATCATCCGGCACTGGGATATAACTTTGATCCGGCAAATACGCTTTACCTGATGCTGGATCCGGCGACCGTGATCGATACATTAAAAGACCGGATCTATCACGTGCATGCCAAAGATGCAGAACTGCCCAAACACAATCTGGGGGCGGGCGGAACGCTGATCCATGGCGATATGCAGGCGCTCGACTGTTCTTACCGGTTCAGGATCCCGGGCTGGGGACAGGTGGACTGGAAGAGTGTGATCACGGAGCTGTCGCTTGTCGGATACAATGGGGTACTCAGTTATGAGCATGAGGATGTCACGATGAGCCGCATGGATGGAGTCAAGAAAGTGGCGCCATTCCTGAAGCCGCTGCTGATCGAAGCACCGTATGAAGGAAGGCAGGATCAGCTGTTCAACAAGGAACTTTAATTATCGTTTATTGCGTTATGTATAAAAACTAGTCTCGTTTATTATCTAAAACGTCAAAAATAAGGCATATTATTGACTAAAACAATAACAAACGATAATATATAGTAAAATACAACAATGACACGTTCCAAAATATGACAACAGCCGTTTATTGTGGAACTGATGTCATAATTTTGGAAGAAAGGAGAAGCCAGAAAATATGAAGCTAGGTTTTTTTGCAGCAAATTATGCACATCTTTCTCTGGAAGAAGTGGCGCAGATTGCCAGTGAGAATGGTTATGAGATGCTGGAGATTCCGGCTTATATTGACAATGGCCAGCTGGACTGCGATGAGATCGTAAAAGGGAATAATGCTTCTACCCTGCGAAAGATGATCGAGAGCTATGGCTTAGGGATTTCTGCCCTTTCCAATCATGCGGATACGATGCTTTTGCTCGGCCCCCACACAGAAGATACCGACGCGATCTTTAAAGGAACCCCCGAGGAAAAGATCCAGTATGGCATTGATAGTCTGATGAAGACGGTGCGTGCGGCAAATGCGCTGGAGGTTCCGGTTGTAAACGGGTTTACCGGTGTGATCAATTTCGGAAGATATTTTCATTTTCCGAGTGCGACCGGTTGGGCGGATATGGAAAAGATATTCGTAGACCGTTTCATGCCGATCCTTGATCAGATGCAGTCTTATGGCGTGAAATTTGCCATGGAACCGCACCCGAATAACATCGTGTATGATCTGCATACTGCAAAACGCGCAGTGGAACTCTTAGAAGGTCATCCGTGCTGGGGTTATAACCTGGATCCGGCAAATCTGATGGCAACCGGAGGCGTGCTCCCGGAATGCTTTATCGATGAGCTGGGAGACAGGATCTTCCACGTGCATGCGAAGGACGCGGAAGTGGTCAGACATAATGTGGACCGCGGCGGCGTGCTGATGCAGGGAGATATGCAGAGACTTGACAAATCCTTCCGTTTCAGAATCCCGGGTTGGGGTGATGTACAGTGGAAGAAAGTCATTACGGAACTCTCAATGGTTGGTTACGATTACGTAATGAGCTATGAACATGAAGACGTGACGATGAGTGTCGGAGATGGTGTTGAGAAGGTCGTTGCTTATCTGAAACCGCTTTTGATCAAAGCGCCTTATGAAGGCAGAAAAGACAAGATCTTTAATACACCGGTCGATTAAGGAGGGATGCTTATGCAGGGCACGATGAAGGCGCAGGTTGTAAAAGCGCCGTACGAAATGGAGTATACGGACGTCCCGATCCCGCAGATCAATGATGATGAAGTGCTCATCAAGATCAAAGCATGTGGAATATGCGGATCGGATACCAGTATATTCACAGGAAAATATGCAAAAGACAAATTGCCGCTGATCACCGGTCATGAATTCATGGGTGAGATCGCGGAAGTAGGAAAAAACGCGCAGGGCATCAAAGTTGGAGACCGGGTTGCATGTGACATCTGCCTGACTTGTGGGACCTGCTATTTTTGCCGACACGGAGACGGGCTCCTGTGCGAAACATTCACGCAGCTTGGGATCCATGCCAATGGCGGCTTTGCAGAATATGTAAAAGCGCCGTGGAAAAACATATATATTCTCCCCGATGATATGGATGATTTTACAGGTGCATTCGTAGAACCCCTCACTGCTGTGCTGCATGCAGCACAGCGACTGGATGCACCGATGGCTTCCAGCATTGCAGTGATCGGATGCGGACTTGGTATTCTGCATGCGCATCTTGCAAAAGCCAGAGGACTGGCACCGGTCATCCTGATCGGAACCGATGCAGACACAGAGCGTTTTAAGGTTGCGGAGCAGATGGGTGTGGATTACATCATCAATGCGAGCCAGGTGGATCCGGTAGAAGAAGTTATGCGGATCACAAACGGCATCGGCGTTGACAACGTGATCGAAGCGGTCGGCAATCCGCGGACCTATGAACAGGCATTCGCGATGCTTCGGAGAGGCGGAAAGCTGGAGGCATTCGGCATCTGTGCAGATGACGCAGTGGCAAATCTTCGCCCGTATGAATTCGTATTGGGAGAAAAGAAAGTCAGCGGTTCCTGTGCAGGCATCGGATACAACTGGGGCGAAGCGATCACATTGTTAAAATATGGCATCGTGAAACCGCAGAAAATGTTCTCTATGGCAGTGCCGCTTGTGGAGCTTCCACTGGCACTTGAAGAACTCAAGACAAACAAGAATCTGATCAAAGTCTTTGTTTGTCCGGAACTTACAGAGCGTAAATATTTTTAAATAGATTACGTGAAACATGTAAAGGAGGAAGAAAACATGAAAAAAGCATTGGCACTCGTATTGATTGGCTTAATGAGCGTTGGCCTGCTTGCAGGCTGTGGCGCAGCCGGCGGCGGCGGAGATGCAGCACCGGCTCCAAGTGCAGGCGGCGAAGCTGCATCAGCTCCGGCTGAGGCAGGCGGCGACGGCCCGACCATCCTGGTATCTACCCCGAAGGCAGTTACAGGTTGGACTGCAGCAGTTACCTACTATGCAGAGAAATATCTCGAAGAGAACGGAATCAATGGTAGCGTAACCGCAGCAGAAAGCACAAACGATCAGGCAAATAACATCGACGATATGCTGTCCCAGAATCCGGACGCAATCGTTCTTCTGCCGATCAATGATGAGCTTGCAACAGCAGCACAGACTGTATTGGATGCAGGCGTAACACTGGTCAACTTTGACCGTACACTTGGTTCAGTAACACCGGATTACTACTATGCAGGCGACAACCCGGGCTGTGGTAAGAAGGGTGCTGAATGGATGCAGAAACAGTTTGGCGACGAAGAGTTCAACGTAGTTCTTCTGACCGTTACCGGTTGGGGTTCCATCGCTGAGCAGCGTGTAGAAGGCTTCAAAGAAGAGCTGGCAAACCTTTGCCCGAATGCTACCATCCTGAACAATGGCGAAGCTTATGGTTCTGAAACAGCTTCCCAGGAAGATGGTCTGAAGCTGATGACAGACGTTCTTCAGTCCAACGAAGATATCGACGCTGTATTCCTCGTAGATGACGAGCAGGCAGTTGGCGCGCTTCAGGCAATCAGCGAAGCAGGCCGTGAAGATATCCAGGCTCTGTATGCAGCAGGCGGCGGCGCTACCGTATTCCTGAACAAGATTCCGGAGAGCAGCTTCCCGATCGCTACATGCTCATACTATCCGACCATGATCCAGAGTGCGATCCAGATCGCAGTTGACGTTGCAACAGGCGCAGCTGAGCATGAAGCAACCACAATCGAAGATCCGGTTGTTATCGATGCTGAGAACGTAGATACCTGGAAAGCATCCATCGGTTACGATGAGAATGCTCCGTACTAATCACTTGATTACAATTTAAGATCAGGATTTAAGGGCTAATGAACAGGCAGTCGCCAGAGCCGGGTTTACTTAGGCTTTGGCGACTGCCTTTTTTGCAAAGGAGTTACCATGGAACCATTAGCGATCAAAATGACAGATATCGTGAAAAGCTTTGATGACGCTGCACCTGTCTTGAAAAACGTTTCTTTTGAGGTGAAAAAAGGCGAGATTCATGCACTCCTTGGTGAAAATGGTGCAGGAAAATCGACCCTGATGAATATTTTGGGCGGCGTTATCCCGATGAATTCCGGAAGCATCGAGCTGTTCGGAGAACCGGTGACGATCACGAACACAAAGGAAGCCATGGAAAAAGGCGTGGCATTTATTCACCAGGAACTGAATGTCGTAAATGATGTCCCTGTGTATGAAAACATGTTTCTCGGCTACGAGATCATGAAGATGAAGGGACTTTTAAATAAAGCAGAGATGATCCGACAGTCGCAGGAAATCTTTGACCGGATGGATGTCGATCTGGATCCGGAGGCGATGGTTTCCGATCTGCAGGTATCATCGAAGCAGATCCTTGAGATCGCGAAATCACTTCTTCGGAAAGCGAAGATCATCATTATGGATGAGCCGACGACATCGCTTTCGATACCGGAGATTGAAAACGTCTTCCGGATCATGCGCAACCTTGCAAAAGAAGGAGTATCGATCATCTTCATCTCCCATAAGTTGAATGAGGTCGTTGATTTTTGCGACCGGTTTACAGTCCTTCGAAACGGCGTGAATGCCGGCGGCGGCGAGATTGAGGAAAACGGGGTAAAGATCTCTCCGGATGAGATCGCAAAGCTGATGGTCGGTCGCGATGTTGAGGGAATCGAGATCTATAAACCAAGAGAAATGGGAGAGGAAGTCCTGCGGGTAGAGAATCTCTCGTCAGGCAAGTACTTCCGTAATGTTTCCTTCACGGTCCACAAGGGTGAGATCCTTGGATTCACCGGACTGTTGGGAGACGGAAAAGAAGAGTTGATCCGCTGTCTGTTCGGAGATATTCCGCGGACGGAAGGAAAGGTTTTTCTGAATGGAAAAGAGGTGCATTTTAAGTCGCCGAAACAGGCTTCCAAGGCCAAGATCGGATTCCTTCCCTCGAACCGGAAAGAAAATGCGATCATCAAGGACCTGACCATTACGGAAAACATGACGATCGTGGCACTCGATAAAAGTATCAAAGGCTTTCATCTAAGCCATGCATCGGAACGAAAGGTTACAGAAAAATACAAAGGCATCCTGAACATCAAGATGGGAAGACAAAACGATCTGATCACCAGTCTTTCAGGTGGTAATCAGCAAAAGGTCGTCCTTGCAAAATGGATGCATGCAATGCCGGAGGTGCTGCTCTTGTGCAATCCGACACAGGGTGTAGACATCGGCGCAAAAAATGAGATTTACAATCAGATCTTTGACATCGCAAAGAGCGGTGTTGCCGTGATCGTAACATCCGGTGAGGCGCAGGAGGTTATGAAGCTCTGCGACCGGGTAGAGGTTATGTATCACGGAAAGATGAACGGGAAACTTGAGCGGGATCAGCTCGATGAAGAGACCATTATGATCATGTCTACGGTAGACAGTGATGCGAAAGGAGAAAAAGATGAACACGACAGTACAGATGAATAAGTCAGGAGCCGTATCAGGGTTCAAGAAATTTTTCTCGAATTACAGCGTAATCATTGTTACGATCATTATTTTCATAGCAGCAGCGATCGTGGAAGGAAACAGCTTCCTCTCTGCGACAAACCTGATCAATGTTGTACGAAACAATGCGGTATTGGGCATTCTTGCACTGGGTATGGCATTTGTCATCATTGCCGGTGAGATCGACCTGTCAGTTGGTTCTGAACTGGTCGCGGTCGGCGCGATCTGCCTTGGTGTTTTGAATGCTACGGGAAGTCCGGCTCTTGCGGTTATCGTTTCGATTGCGTGTGCGATTGCGTTCTCCTCCTTTATGGGTGTTATTGTTGCCAAAGGAGCCGTACCTTCCTTCGTCGTGACACTGGGCTTTATGTATATCTTCCGATCGATCTGCCAGTACTATATGAGCGGCGGCGGATTCTACGGTGAAGTCCAGGCGTTCTCGAAGATCTCAAACAGTAAGATCGGTCCGATCCCGACACCGATCATTTATCTGGCGATCGTGTTCATTGTATATCTCTATATTTCAAAGAATACAAAGGTCGGACGCCATATCTTCTCAGTCGGATCCAATGAGCGTGCATCTAAGCTGTCCGGTATCAATACCAACAGAGTTAAGATCATTGCCTTTGCACTGATGGGATTATCGGTTGGTATCGCGGCAGTCATCGAGGCATCACGAATGAACTCGATCAATGCATCGTCTTCGGGAAGTTCGTATGAGATGTATGCGATCGCAATGGCCGTCATCGGCGGGGTGTCGATGAAGGGCGGACGAGGAAAGATCGTCAATGTCCTGTTTGGTATATTGATCCTCGCGTTTATCAACAACGTACTAAACCTGATGGGTGTATCGGCATTCCTTGTCAATGCGATCAAGGGCGCGATCATCGTTGTGGCGGTTCTGATTCAGAAGAAAGACAGGGTGTGATAGAAGATGAATGTTCGATCTGTCAATCATATCGGAATCAATACGGTGGACCTGAAAGCATCCGAGCAGTTTTATGCTGATGTTCTGGGACTCCCGTTTCTGGGAGAAGTTGATCTGGGCGGCGATTATGTGGCATATTTCAAAGTCGATGATGTGACACAAATCGAATTGTTCCGGACAAAGGACTTTCCGAATAAAGAACCGGGAGACGGATACATCGGTCTGCGGCATCTGGCATTTGATGTCGATGATGTGGAGAAATGGGCCGTGGATCTGAAGGAAAAGGGCGTCCGCATCACGTTCGGACCTGCAGATCTGCCGGAAATCAGAAAACGTGTAATGCTTTTTGAAGCACCTGATCATGTGATCATCGAGCTTATGATGGACATGTAAACTGATACATCTTTAAACATTTTTAAAGGAGGAAGTTGTTATGGCTTATGAAAAGTTACTTGAGCCGATCAAGATCGGACCGAGAATGGCACAGAACCGTTTCATGATCCAAGCGATGGAGACAAACATGGAGGATCCGACGGGTAATCCATCAGAGAATACGACCCAACGCTATGTGGATCTGGCTGCAGGTGAAGCAGGATTGATCACGCTTGAGGCGATCACGGTAACCAGAGAAAGCCGTGCGCGTGACAACCAGCTGACCATCATGCCGCAGAACTTAAAGCCACTGACAGCATTTATGGATAAGGTTCATGCGGCCAATCCGAAGTCATTGGTTGTATTTCAGCTGACGCACTCCGGAGAATTATCCAATCCTGATTTTTCTAGAAGAGTCACACCGAATCCGCTTCCGGGTTATGGTGGAGATCTTCTCTCAGAAGATGATGTGGCACGTATCATGGATGATTTTGTGACGGCAGCAAAGATCGCATATGACTGCGGAGCAGATGGTATTGACCTGAAGCTCTGCCATGGATATTTCGGTTCCCAGATGATCCGTCCGCACAATGACAGAAACTGGAAATACGGTGGCAGCTGGGAGAACAGAACCCGCTTCCCGTATGAGCTGATGGAGCGCATTCGCAAGGCAGTTCCAGATGAGAATTTCCTGATCGGTTCCAAGATTTCTGCATGGGAAGGCTTCCCGGGAGGATTCGGAACAGAAGGACCGCATTCTCCGATCATGGATCTGACGGAGCCGCTTGACCTGATCAAGGGATTGGAAGAGCGCGGCGCAAGCTATATCGTGCAGTCTGCAGGCAGTCCGTCGATCACGGTCAGCCTGACTCAGGCAGATAAGCATGTTCCGTATTTTGCATATCTGCATCAGTACTGGGCAAAAGAATTTAAGAAGGTATTAAAACCGGAAACGGTTGTGATCGGTTCTAACTTCTCGCCGTTTAGAAACGGTAAGAACGGACTGTGTGCCGTAACACAGGAGGAGAGCAATCTGCTTAACTTCAGTGAATGGTGCATCGATGATGGTGTCTGCGACATGATCGGCCTCGGCCGTCAGTCTCTGGCAGACCCGTTCCTTCCGAAAAAATTAAGAGAAGGAAAGCTTGATGAGATCAATTACTGTCTGCTTTGCGACAACTGTCTGGAGCTTCTGATCCAGCAGAGTCCGGTCGGCTGTGTGGTTTATGACAAAAAGGCAACAGAGTCGCTTGTTAAGACCAGAAAGGAAAAAGGCCGTCTGAAAGTACATCATACATAAAGCAGAAACGATGCCGTCTGTTTGACACCGGATGAAGGGGATGTGTATAATTATCAATATAGTTATAACTTACACATCATCCGGACGGACAAAGAGGACAGACTATGTATGGCATCGAACGAAAGACAGAAATCATCAAAGCACTGGAGCAAAACGGAAAAGTTTCGGTCATAGCATTGGCGGAACAATTCGGCACATCGAAGGAAACCATACGCAGAGATCTGAAAGATCTGGAAAAGCGCGGCGTACTGACCCGTACGCATGGAGGTGCGGTTTCGAATGTTGTGAAGTCTGTTTTCGGAACGGAAGTCATCCAGGAATATCCGGTTGATGTCAGAGGGATCAAAAATCTGCAGGAGAAAGAGAAAATCTGTAAGGCCGCAGCCGATCAGATCCGGGAGCAGGATATTTTGTTTGTAGATAACAGCTCTACCTGTTTATCGCTCTTAAAATATCTGCCGGGGGATATTCATCTGACGATCATCACCAATTCGATCGAGTTCCTTGTGGAAGCATCTAAGATCGGATTTGAAAATGTTGTCTTTTACTGTATCGGAGGCAGGTATAACCAGAAGAATTCATCTACATTTGGCTCGAATATCGTGCCCGCAGAGATTGGGTTTTATCCGGATAAATGTTTTATTTCCTGCAACGGGATCAGTGAGGAACGCCTGATCACAGACGGCAGTATCCTGGAGGTGCAGACCAAAAAGCAGATGATGGATCTGGCAAAGGAAACGTATCTTCTGGCAGACCATACCAAGTTCGGACTGGAAGGGCAGTACTTTTTAAGTGACGGTAACAGGATACGGTATGTCATCACAGATATGCCTGTATCTCGTGAGAGTTTCCCGTTTCTGGATCATGCAGAGGTTATCGTAGCCGAATAAAAGAATCGTTTATAAAGAATGTGAATGACCGTTCGTACATCGCGAATGCTATCAAAGCAGGCGATGTACGATAACGGTCATTTTTTATTTGTGTTTTCTGCCAGAAAACGAAACCGGAACACGAAAAGAAAAGGAGCGGCAGATGGCAAAAATCTATACCGTGACGCTCAATCCGGCGATTGACAGAATGTTATATCTTGACCGGTATCAGCCGGAAATCACCAACAGATTGAAAAAAACAGCAGACGGGCTCGGCGGGAAGGGAACGCATGTCTCGCTGGATCTGGCACAGCTGAAGGTTCCGAACACCGCAACGGGGATCGTGCACGGAAAGACAGGAGAAAGAGTGCTCTCGATGCTTAAACAGGATCTGGTGACGGTACGGTATCAGCATTACCGAAATCAGGATACCCGCATGAATTATCTGATGATCGAGGATGGCGGGAAATGTACCTGTCTGTCATCACCGGGTGTACAGCTGACAAAGGCGGAAATAGAGTCCTTCATCTTGTTTTTAGAGAAAGAATTAGAGGATGGGGATTATCTGGTATTCTCCGGAGACGCGTCAAACTGCCCGGATCCGTATGTATATAACAGGATCATGGAAGCGATGGCGCAGAAGCAGTTGAAAGTGTTTATCGATGCAAGCGGAGAGACATTAAAGCAGTGCCTGCATCTGCATCCGTATCTGATCAAACCGAATCTTGATGAACTGTCCTATCTGGCAGGAAGGGAATTGTCTGGAATCGAAGATGTGATCGAAGCGGTTGGTGCATTAAAGGCGTATCAGATTCCGGTGATCGCGGTCTCGCTTGGCGGAGACGGGTCGGTGGTTTTTGCCGGAGATGAAATGTACCGTGTCATTTCTCCGAAAGTGGATGTCTGCAATACGATCGGCTGCGGAGACTGCTTTTTGTCCGGCCTGATCTATGGGATTTATCGGGAACTGCCGATTGAAGAAATGCTGCGTAAGGCGACCGCGATCGCGTCTGCATGCGCAGAATCAGAGCTGTCCGTCGGATTTGATGCGGCACGGGCCAAAGAACTTGAAAAAGAAGTAGTGATCACGAAAGAGAGGATAATCGTATGAATCTGTCATATTACGATATGCGCGTTGAAATGAGTAAAGTTGCAAGGCTGATGTTTGACCGTCGCCTGACCAATGCAGCAGGAGGAAATTTTTCGGTACGAGTTGATGAAAACAGGATCCTGCTTTCTCCGTCCATGATGTCGGAAGAGCGTCATTGTGAGATGAATCCGGAGGATTTTTTACTGATCGATTATGACCAGAACATCATCGAGGGAACGGGAAAGCTTTCCAGAGAAACACTGATGCATGTCCTGATCCTGAAAAACTTTAAAGAGATCGGATCGGTCATCCATGCGCATCCGTTTTACTGCATGCCATTTGTGGCATTCGGACATGAGATTCCGAATGTAACGGAAGCGACCATGGGAAGAGGTAAGGTCGGCGTGATCCCATGGACACAGGCTTTTACGGAAGACCTTTCAGAGAACGTATATCAGTATTGGGAAGAGCATCGGGAGCTGGCGGTGAAAAAACCGATCGGTGCGATCATGGAATATCACGGAATCGTTTGTTCCGGAGACACGATCTATAAAGCCTACAGCATGCTGGAGCGGATCGAATGCGACGCATTCTGCAACCTGTCCCGCGCGGCTGTTCTGGCAACAGGAGATTATTGTATCCCGACATTGAAATAAACAGCGAGAGAAGGGTGAGTCATGAATTTTCTGGCCTTTGATCTGGGTGGAAGCAGCGGCAAATTATCGCTGGCTTCTGTGGAGAATGGAAAGATCCATCTGGAAAAAGTACATGCATTCTCAAACCGGCCGGTTGCTTCTGACGGGTGTCTGTACTGGGACATTTCCGGTATTTATCAGGAATTGCTGCAGGGGATTCAAAAGGCGGTCAGGTTGACAGGAGATGAGGTCGACGGGATCGCGTTTGACAGTTTCTGCAATGATTTTGTACTGCTCTCTGCGGACGGGCGAGTGCTTGCTCCGGTATTCAGTTACAGGGATGAGAGAACAGCGCGCTGGCAGAACCATACGTATGAGATCATGACGCCTAAAGAGCTGTACAGGATCAACGGGAATCAGATCGCATTGTTCAACACGCTTTTGCAGCTTGACGCGATGCGGCAGGAGGGCATGGGAGCGCTGCTCGATCAGGCGGACCGGCTCCTGTTCATTTCGGATTACTTTATCCGAAAACTGACAGGCATCTCTGTGACGGAGTATACGACGGCATCCGTAACGCAGATGTATGACTATGCCAAAGACGACTGGTCAGAAAAGATCTTATCCGAATTCGGGATCAGAAAGGATCTGTTTGCGCCTATCGTAAAACCGGGCACGATCGTCGGGAATACGACAGAACGGTTTTGTCAGGAGATCGGAACAAAGGGCTTTTCTGTGGCGACTGTCTGTCAGCATGATACGGCTTCTGCATTTCTGGCATCTGTCGGGACCGGGGATCATGCGATCATCAGCACCGGAACCTGGTGCCTGGTCGGCGTGGAAGCAGATGCTCCTTTGATCACGACGGAAGGATTTGCCGTCAATCTGGCAAACGAAGGCGGATATCCCGGTCATCACAGGCTTTTGCGGAACGTAATGGGGACCTGGATCCTGCAAGAAGTGATCCGGGAAGAAAAGGAGAACGGAAGAACCTATACGTTCGAAGAGCTCGACCGGCTTGCAGAGTGCAAGCGGGAGAAAATTATTTTTAAAGACAGGATCTGGTTTGATGTGGATGATGAAGCATTTTATCATCCCGGAGATATGGTGCGAAAAGTAAAAGAAGCCTGTCACAAAACCTGTGGGAAAGAACCGCAGGACATCGGAGAACTGGTCTGCGTGATCTATTTCAGTCTTGCGGTCAAATACCGGTATACGGTCGAAGTGCTCGAGCAGCTGACAGGCCGAACGCTGCCTGTGATCAATATGATCGGCGGCGGCAGCAAAAGTAAGCTGATGTGTCAGATCACGGCAGATGTTTGTCAGAGAGAATTGATCGCAGGCCCTGCGGATGCAACAACCTGCGGAAATGTGCTGGTGCAGATGCTGGCACATGGGTTGATCAAAACGGTAGAAGAGGGCAGACAGATGATACGAAACAGCATTCCTGTTTTGACATATTTGCCACACGGGAATCCTGAAAGGGATCTGTGATGGCAGTCGGAGATGGAAGGAGTTAGCAAATGAAAGTATATCGTACGGGAATCATCGGTACGGGATTTATCGGAAAAGTACATCTGGAAACAGTGCGCCGCCTCGGCAATGTAGAAGTCGTGGCATTGGCAGATAAATTTGCCGCAAAAGAAAATGCAGAGCAGATGAATGTGCCAAACCATTTTGAAGATTATAAGGAAATGATCGATACGATGGATCTGGATATGGTGCACATCTGCACACCGAACAGTACGCATTTTGAGATTGCGATGTATGCACTCGAGCACGGGGTAAACATCATCCTTGAAAAACCAATGACGACATCAGTGGAAGAAGCAAAAACCCTGCTCGCGAAAGCAGAGGAGACAGGACTGGTCTGCGCGATCAATTTCCATAACCGGTTTTATCCGATGACAAATCATATGATGAACATCATCCGTGACGGGGAGCTGGGAGAGGTGTTTTCCATTTCAGGAAGCTATACGCAGGACTGGCTTTTATACGAAACAGATTACAGCTGGCGTCTGGAGACGGCGGTTTCCGGTGATACCAGGGTGATCGCGGACATCGGATCGCATTGGATGGATCTGGCGGAATTTGTCAGCGGGCAGAAGATCACAGAAGTCTGTGCAGATTTTCAGACCATCCATCCGTTCAGAAAGAAACCGAAACGCCAGGTGCTGGCATATTCCAATGAAACCTTTTCGGAAGAGGATTATGAAGAGATCCCGATTAATACGGAGGACAACGCCAGTGTGATGTTCAAATTCAGTGGCGGTGCAAAAGGGAGCGCATTTTTCTCGCAGGTCATTGCCGGAAAATCGGTTGCGATCGATCTGTTGATCGGCGGATATCAGAAATCGGCGGAATGGAACAGTGCAGATGTCAATGGACTGACGATCGGCAACCGGGACAGCTACAACTGGTATCTGGAAAAGGGCGCGATGACAGTCCACCCCGATACGATACCGCTTGTGGCATATCCGTTTGGCCATATGGAAGGATTTGTGGATGCGTTTAAGCAGTGCTTCCGGGAAGTCTATGAAAGCATAGACAACAAAGAGAAAGAGTATCATTATGCGACATTTGCGGACGGTCTGCATGAGATGGTGCTCTGTGAAAAGATCTTTGAAAGCAATGAAAAGCAACAATGGATCAAAATAGATGAAGAATAGAAAAGAGGTATGAAAATGACGGCAAAAGATGCTGCAAGATTGATCGATATCAGCGCAGTGCGGACACCGCACAGTCTGGCCGATATCGCAGAAGTGGTAGAGATCGCAAAGAAATATCGGTTTATCAATGTGCATTCTCTGCCCTGCTGGACCAAAACGGTCAGCGAGATGTTAAAAGATGAGCCGGATATCTACGTCGGTGCGCCGGTCGGATTCCCGGGCGGGGCGCACAAAACCTGCGTAAAGATGCTGGAAGCAGAGGAATTGATCCGTGACGGCGTTCAGGAAATGGATATCGTGATGAATGTCGGGAAATTTAAGAACAAAGAATATGATTACGTGAAAAATGAGCTGGATCAGATCATCGCGCTTGCACCGGACGATGTCTTGACGAAAGTTATCATTGAGCTGAACTGTCTGACAGATCAGGAAATGGAGGATGCCTGCAGGCTCGTAATGGAGACAAAGGCGGATTTTGTAAAGACCGGAACCGGATGGGTGCCCGGAGATGCCAATGTTTCACGGATCGAGAAGATCAAGAAGATCACCGACGGAAAGATCAAGGTCAAAGCCGCAGGCGGGATCCGTACGAGGGCAGAGTTTGATGCATTTCTCGCCATGGGTGTAGAGCGGTTCGGTATCAATACAAAATCAGCATTGGAAATCGTATCATCATTTGAATGATCGCAAAACGTGCAGCCCGTACAGCCGGTCTGCAGGAAGGAGGAGAAGATGTCACAGACAGATAAAATCATAGCGTACGATCTGGGAACGGGCGGAATCAAGAGTTCGCTTTATGAGACGGACGGCTCCTCTTTGGGGAACACGTTTTTACAATATGACACCTACTATCAGGGCGCGGATATTCATGAACAGGATCCGATGGACTGGTGGAACGGGATCATACAAACGACGAAGAAGCTTCTGAAAGAAACCGAAACCGCACCGGAAGAGATCAAAGGATTGGCGATCTCCGGGCATTCCCTGGGGACGGTCCTGATCGATGCAGAGGGGAATCTGCTGACAAGGAGAACACCCATCTGGTCGGATAAACGGGCGAAGGCACAGGCGGAACAGTTTTTTTCGGAAACGGATTATGACCGGTGGTACATGACAACCGGGAACGGATTTCCGCCGGAGTGCTACACCATTTTCAAGATCATGTGGTACCGGGATGAAATGCCGGAGCTGTTTGCAAAGACAGATAAGGTGCTTGGGTCTAAGGATTTTTGTAATTTCCTGATGACGGGAAGAGCATGTACCGACCATTCCTATGCCTCGGGCAGTGGGGTATACAGCCTGAAGGAGCGTCGGTATGTGAATGAATATGTGGAACTCTCCGGGATCGATCCGGTGATGCTTCCGGAAATCCTGTCTTCACATGCCGTGGTGGGAAATCTTTTGTCGGATGCGGCGGCCCAGCTGGGGCTGACAACAGATGTTAAAGTCATCTGCGGCGGTGTGGACAATTCCTGCATGGCACTCGGTGCCCGCGGAATCAAGGAGAAGAGAAGCTATACATCTCTTGGTTCATCGAGCTGGATCGCAGTGATCGACAGTGAACCGATCCTGGATGTCCAGTACAAGCCGTTTGTATTTGCGCATTGCATCGATGGCCTGTATGCATCTGCAACGAGTATCTTCTCGGCAGGAAACAGTTTTCGCTGGGTTAGGGATACGATCTGTCCGGATTTAAAGGAGCAGGAAGCGGCAGGCAAGATCAGGGATGCATATGATGAAATGAACCGCATGGCGGAGGCATCCTGCATCGGTGCGAATGGCCTGATCTTTAACCCGAGTCTTGCGGGCGGCGCGATGATCGAGGAAAGCCCGGATATCTGCGGCGGATATATCGGCCTGAATCTGGGGCACACCAGGAACGATCTGGTCAGATCCGCGATGGAGGGGATTACGTATAACCTGTATTATGCGATGACGATCTTAAAGTATTATCAGCCGTCAATCGATGAGATGCTTCTGGTCGGCGGATGCGCAAAAAGCGCTTTCTGGAGACAGATGTTTGCGGATGTCTTCTCAATGAAGATGATCAAGACCGTGATCGATCAGGACGCAGCCTCTCTGGGTGCAGCGGCACTGGTCGCATATGGACTCGGCTATTGGGATTCCTATGACCGGATCGATGAGCTCCATGTTCCGGAGAGTGAGGAGTTCCCGAGAGAGGAACTTACAAAAGAATATCGCGGCTACTATCGTCTGCACAGGGATTTTGCGCATTATCTGGCGCAAATGGGTGATCAGATCCACGAATTTATGCAAGAAACGTAAAAAACGATAATAAACAATAACCAAAACTGTTGTATATTATCGTTTGGTACGTTATAATCAACAATATATAACAATAAACAATAATATGTGAAAGGAAATGGGATATGAATGTTTATACGCCGGCAACACAGCCGACCATTTATTTCATCGGTGTTACAACGACACAATCTTCGATCATGAAAGTCTTCCCGGAATGGGCAAAAGCATTGGGATTAAAGGATGCTGTGATCAAGGGAATTGATTTTAAACCGCATTCCTCACCGGAGGAATACAGAGAGGCGGTAGAGTTTTTGAAAAACGATCCGCTTTCTTTGGGCGCGCTGGTAACGACACATAAGATCGATCTGTATAACGCATGTAAAGATATTTTTGATTATCTGGATCCGTTTGCGGAAATGCTCGGCGAGATCTCCTGTATTTCAAAGAATAACGGCCAGTATTGTGGTCATGCTAAGGATCCGATCTCATCCGGTCTGGCACTTCGCAATTTTGTGCCGGACGGATTCTGGAAGAATTATGACGGAGAGGTGCTGCTGCTCGGAGCAGGCGGAGCTTCTCTGGCAATGTCTGTTTATCTGACGGATGAGAAGATCCATGGAGATGATGTGCCGTCCCAGATCACGATCGCGAACCGGAGCCAGCCGCGTCTGGATTCGGCAAAAGAGCTGTTAAAGGATCTGAATCCGGCAGTAAAGATCAATTATGTATTGAACCCGGATCCGGCAGACAATGACAAAACACTCGGCGCATTAAAACCGCATTCCTTGATCGTCAATGCAACGGGTCTTGGAAAAGACGCGCCGGGCTCACCAATCACAGATGCCGGTGTGTTCCCGGAAGACTCTCTGGTATGGGAGATCAACTATCGCGGCGATCTGATCTTTATGGACCAGGCGAACGCGCAAAAGGAAGAGAAGAACCTGCATGTGGAAGACGGATGGATCTATTTTATCCATGGCTGGACCCAGGTGGTTGCAGAGGTCTTCCATATCGATATTACGGGTGATGCGCTGACGATGTGCAGCGAGATCGCAAAAGAGGTACAGAAGAAGAAATAAACAGTAGCCGTAAGGAGGAGATTTATGAATCAGTTTAACTGGGATACAAGCTTTTTGGTTGACTTTGATCTGCAGACAGGAAGATCCGAGACTGCAGAAACAAGCAAACGGGTGCTTTCACAGATGAAGCAGATGTTTCATGATACGGAGGCTGCAGAGGAGATTCTGAAAACAGAGGATCCGCTGATCTATGAGTGGCATGAACTGGGATGCCCGGAGCGGCCGGGTGATCTGGCATTTGGCACCACGATCCTTTACAACGGAAAAGTCGGTGATGAGTACTACATGACAAAGGGGCATTTCCATACGATCCTCGATACGGCAGAAGTTTATTATCTGCTGGACGGCGAAGGCTATATGGTAATGGAAAACCCGGAGGGCGATACGATCGAGATGCCGCTTAAGAAGGGACAGGTCGTTTATGTGCCGCGCAGCTATGCACACCGTACGGTCAATACAGGTGATAAGCCGCTGGTGACATTTTATGTATTCGGTGCGGACGCGGGACATGATTACGGAACGATCGAGACGAAAGGATATCACAAGATGGTTGTGGAACGCGACGGAAAGCCTGTCGTAGTCGACAATCCAAACTGGAAATAGGAGCAGGCGTATGCGAGAGATCATCAGTGTAACAGGTCCTCTCAGACCGGAAGAAATCGGATTTTGTCAGTTTCATGAGCACCTGATGCTTAGCAGGGGGCGTTCGTATGAGTGCAATCCGGATCTTTGCATGGATGATATCAGCAAAAGTACGCAGGAGGCAAAAGCATTTCAGCGGGCAGGCGGAGAGACGATCATTGATGCCCAGCCCGGCGGATGCAACCGGATGGCGATGGGGCTGGCGGAAATCTCGCGGAAAACCGGAGTCAACATCATCTGTTCGACCGGTTTTCACAAGATGATGTTTTATCCTGAAGATCACTGGATCCATACCTTGCCGGTTCCGGCACTTTACGATTATTTCGTAAAGGAGCTTATGGAAGGGATCACGGATGAGAGTGATGTCAGAACACCTGCAGAATGCAGATACGGAAAGATCCGTGCAGGAATCGTAAAGTGCGCATTGGATACAGAAAACCTGACAGAGCGCTATAGACGTTTGTTTCTGGCAGCAGCAAATGCGGCAAGGGACTGCGATCGCACGATGCTGATCCATGTGGAAAAAGGATCGGATCCAGTTGCCTTGCTGGCGTTTTTGAAGGAGCAGGGCATTTTGCCGGAGCAGATGGTGTTTTGTCATTTGGACCGGGCGATCCCGGATACTGAAGTGCATAAAGGCATTTTAAAGCAGGGAGCGTTTTTAGAGTTTGATACGATCGGACGATTCAAATATCACAGTGATGAGAAAGAGATCGAATTGTTCCGGGAACTGATCGATGCAGGATTTGAAGATCAGCTTCTGTTCTCACTCGATACTACAAGAGCCAGGATGCGGATGTATGATCCGGACGGGATCGGACTCGATTACATTTTAAGAAAGTTTATTCCGAAAATGCGTGATGCCGGGATCAAAAAGCGACAGATCGATAAGATCGCGCAGAAAAACGCTGTGCGTGCATTAACAGGAATGTAGGAAAGGGGAAATTATGAATCAGACATTGATCATACCTGAATTGGAAGATAAGCGGCTGGTGCCTGTTGTGAAGCTTGACCGGACGGAGGACGCAAAACCTTTGGCGGAGGCACTTTGTGCCGGTGGGTTGCCTGTGGCAGAAGTAACCTTCCGTACAGAAGCAGCAGAGGAATCCATCCGGATCATGAAACAGAATTTTCCGGATATGAATGTCGGTGCGGGAACCGTAGTAAATGTGGAGCAGGCAAAACGGGCGCAGGATGCCGGAGCAGCATTCCTGGTATCACCGGGACTTAGCCGGAGCGTGGTGGAGTTTGCGATCGATCAGAATATTCCCATTTTCCCGGGCACCTGTACGCCGAGCGAAGTGATGATGGCGATGGATTACGGTCTTGAGGTCGTAAAATTCTTCCCGGCAAAACAGTATGGCGGGCTGGCAACAATCAAGGCACTGGCGGCACCGTTCCCGTCAATGCGCTTTATGCCGACCGGCGGCGTGAATGCAGAGAATATGAAAGAATTCCTGGCGTTTGAGAAGATCATTGCGGTCGGCGGCAGCTGGATGGTAAAGGCAGACCTGATTAATGCAGGAGATTTTGATGCGATCAGACAGCTGACAGCAGAAGCAGTTTCGCTGATCAGAGGATAGGACGAAAAAGGAGAGAAAACGGATGAAGATTTTGGTGACACCGACCTCTTTGCAGCCGCAGAGTGGATCGCCTGTTCTGGAAACGTTAAAGGAATATTCAAATGATCTGGTATTTAATCCGACCGGAAGGCCGTTGACGGAAGATGAACTGATCCCGTTGCTGAAGGACTGCGACGGTTATGTTGCAGGGCTTGATTTCATAACGGAAAAGGTGTTGAAAAACTGTCCGAATCTGAAAGTGATCTCACGTTACGGTGTGGGATATGACCGGGTCGATGTTCAGGCGGCAAAAGAAGCCGGCATTGTTGTGACCAATACACCGGGAGTCAATTCTGAGGCGGTCGGAGAGTTGGCATTTGGTCTGATCCTCTCGGTCGCAAGAAAGATCCCGTATCTGGATCAGGATACCAGAAAAGGTGGCTGGATGCGTTCGACAGGAATCGAGATGCTTGGCAAGACCATCGGAATTCTGGGCCTTGGTTCCATCGGAAAAGTGGTTGCACGCTGCGCGAAGGGATTCGGAATGCAGGTGCTGGCCTATGATCCGTTTTTGAATGAAGAATATTGCAGACAGGAAGGGATCCGTGGCGTTTCCTTTGAAGAATGCATCAGGGAAGCAGATGTGATCAGTCTGCATCTTCCGCTGCTTGAGAGTACGCATCATATCATCGATGCGGAAGCGATCGGAAAGATGAAGGATGACGTGATCCTGATCAATACTTCAAGAGGCGGAATCATCGATGAGGAGGCGGCGTTTGAAGGGCTGCGCTCCGGTAAGATCGGCGGGCTCGGATTGGATGCATTTGAAGAGGAGCCGCCGAAAGATTCGCCGCTGTTTCAGTTTGACAGTGTTGTCGTCACACCGCATACCGGTGCACATACAAAAGAGGCGACATTGAACATGGCCGGCGCGGCTGTGAAGAATCTGATCGATGTTCTGGAAGGAAGACAGTGCGCATTTGTTGTGAATCTGTGATGCGCAGATAGAAAGGAAGTCACAATGATAGATGGAAAAATCGGTATTTGCGTGGTCGGAGCCGGCAGGGCAGGCATGATCCATGCAAAGAATTTTATGAGAAATGTACCGGGTGCAAAGCTGGTGGCGGTTGCAGACCCGGTGGAAGAAGTCGCAAAAGCATCAGCCGAAGAACTGGGACTGGACCTGTATTATCCGTCTCATGAGGATGCATTGGGTAATCCCGCGATCGATGCGTATGTCGTGGTTTCGCCGACAAAATTCCATGTGGATATCGTTAAGGCGATCGCGGCGGAGAAAAAGCATATTCTCTGTGAAAAACCGATGGCAATGACGGTGGCAGAATGTGATGAGATGATCGTTGCCGCCAAGGAAAATGATATTAAGCTGCAGATCGGTTTCATGCGGCGGTTTGACGCAAGCTTCCGCCAGGCAAAGGATGCGATCGATGCAGGAGAGATCGGTGACGTCGTTATGGTGCGGTCGAATACAAGAGGACCGAGCATTCCGAAGCCGTGGATGTATGACATCAAAAAGAGCAACGGCCCGCTTGCAGAGGTCAACAGCCATGACATTGATACCATGCGCTGGTTTGCGGGAAGCGAGTTTCAATCAGTTTATGCGATCGGCGGCAATTACCGCTGCCCGGATGCAAAGGAAGAATATCCTGATTTTTATGACAATGTTGTCCTTGCGGCATCGTTTGAGAACGGTGTCCAGGGCATGCTCGACGGAGCACAGGGTGTTGGATATGCCTATGATGCAAAGGTCGAGGTACTTGGAACAAAAGGCTGTATTTATCTGGGAAGCCTTCGCGGCAGCAAGATGACGATCTGTCATTCTGATTCCGGGACGGCAACCTATCCGCTGGTAGAGAGCTGGCGGGGCCTGTTTAAAGACGCATATCTGAATGAGGATATTGCGTTTGTGAACTGCATTGAAAAAGATACAGAGCCATATGTGACCGGGCATGACGGAAAGATGGCGGTATGTGTTGTAAATGCCGGCAATACTTCTATCACAGAGAAAAGAATTGTCATGCTTTATACACCGGGAAGGAGTGATGCGTGATGAAAGGCGCAAGGTTATATGGAAAAGAAGATCTCAGACTGGAGGAGCTTCCGATCCCTGAAATAACGGATAACGAGGTGCTGGTCAGAGTCAAAAGTGCCGCAATCTGCGGTACGGATGTCCGGATGTATAAAAACGGTGCGGCCGGGATCGATGAAGCACATCCGCTCGTGATCGGACATGAGCTGGCAGGTGTGATCGATCAGGTCGGAAAAAATGTCAAAGGCTATGAGCCGGGACAGCGCGTGGCGGTAGCACCGAATATGGGATGCGGAATCTGCGATGACTGCATCAGCGGAAACAGCCATATGTGCAAGGATTATAAGGCACTTGGAATCAGCTTAGACGGCGGATTCGCGGAATATGTCAGAGTGCCGGAGGCAGCAGTCAGAGCCGGAAACCTCATTCTGCTGGAGGATCACGTTTCCTATGCAGAAGCTGCGATCGCTGAACCGCTTTCGTGTGTATATAACGGCATTTCTCAATGCCATATCAAACCGGGTGATTTTGTCCTGGTCATCGGTGCAGGCCCGATTGGCATCATGCATGCAATGCTTGCGAAGATGTCAGGTGCGGCAAGGGTGTATGTCAATGACATTGCCGAGAACCGGCTGGAGGCAGTACGCCAGATCGATCCGTTTTTCAGAACCGTATGTGAAGATGTGGTTTCCTTCATTGCGGAGGATACAAACGGACATGGGGCAGATGTGATCATTACGGCCTGTCCGGTTCCCGTTGCACAGCAGAATGCGCTGAAGATGGCTGCCAATTACGGAAGGATCTGCTTCTTTGGCGGTCTTCCGAAAGACCGGGAAGAAGTGCCGTTAAATTCGAATCTGATCCATTATAAGCAGCTGATCGTGACAGGCAGCACACGCGCAAGCTTAAAGCAGTTTAAGGACTCGCTTGGGTTTGTAACAGCCGGGATCCTGGATGTCAAAAAACTGATCACCAGAACATTGCCGATCGATGAGATCCAGAAAGGATTTGATCTGGCGGCAGCAGCGGATGGCTTAAAGAATGTCATCGAGCTTTGATAGGTTGATGAAATCGTAAGGATAATGACAGGTTGGAAAGAGGTCAGGAAATGGAACGGGAAATCTTATTCTTAAGCGTAGACCTTGGAACCAGTTTTATAAAGACTGGGATCTATGACCGGTCGGGAACATGTCTGTATTCTGCAAAGACAGAGGTAAAGGACGAAAAACCGGCGCCGGGAGTCGTGATCCAGCATGGAGAGGATCTGTTTGCGTCGGTGGTTGCCTGTATGAAGGAGACTGTTCGGGAAGCCGGTGCAGAGGTCGCAGGCAGGATAGAGGCCATTGCGTTTACCGGACAGATGGCAGGATTCATGGGCGTTGACAAAGATTGGAACGACGTTACGACGTGGTCCTGTTTCATCGACGGACGGTATGTTCCCTATGCAGACCGCCAGATGGCATCGTTTGCAGACCGG
>JAZQEX010000045.1:0-27322 GCA_045539215.1 Eubacterium sp.
CATGGCAGGAAAGCAAGTCTTTTCTTGTATCTTCCCGCCGTTTGTGTTATTATCTCCAGTGTATGTGCAAAAATAGATAATTTTCATCTTGCATAGTTTTTATTTCACGCAGGAGGTGCTTTTCGATGAGTAAAATTGCGATTGTAACAGACAGCAATAGCGGCATTACACAGGCAGAAGGAAAAGAACTTGGCGTTTATGTTATGCCGATGCCTTTTTATATTAATGATGAGTTGTTTTTAGAAGACATCACGCTGAGCCAGGAACAGTTCTATGAAGTGCTGACCGAGGGAAAAGAGATTCACACATCTTCTCCGGCACTGACAGATTTCACAGAACTGTGGGACAAGCTGTTAGAAGAATATGATTATATCATCGACATTCCGATGTCGAGCGGCCTTTCCTCAACTTGCGAGCAGGCGATCATGCTCTCAAAAGAAGAGGAATATGACGGAAAGGTTTTCGTTGTAGACAACCAGAGAATCTCCGTTACCATGCGCCGTTCCGTAATCGATGCGAAGGAAATGGCAGATGCAGGGATCGATGTGAATACGATCGTAGATAAGCTGATGGAAAATAAGATGGAATCAAGCATCTACATCATGCTTGATACATTGACTTATCTGCGCAGAGGCGGCCGGATCACACCGGCGGCAGCAGCACTCGGAACATTGCTCCGCTTAAAACCGGTTCTGCAGATCCAGGGTGATAAGCTGGATGCGTTTGCAAAAGCGCGTACCATCAAGCAGGGCAAGATGATGATGATCAATCAGATCCTGGATGATTGTGAGAAACGCTTCGGCTCCAGAGAGGGTAAGGATATCCACATTGCGATGTCCTATACACATGATCTGGAAGCAGCGGAAGAGTTCAAAAAAGAAGTGCAGGAACATTTTCCGAATCATGATATCGTAATGCAGCCACTTTCACTCAGCATCTCCTGTCATATCGGACCGGGTGCGCTGGCAGTGACGGCTACAAAAGCGATCGAATACTAATACAACCCGCAGAAAGCCTTAGGCACAAACAAAGGAGGAATGCTTCCATGGTAAAAGCAGTAGTAGGAGCAAACTGGGGCGACGAAGGAAAAGGCAAGATTACAGATATGCTTGCGGAAAAAGCGGATATCATCATCCGTTTTCAGGGAGGTGCGAACGCAGGACACACCATTGTCAATGACTATGGAAAATTTGCACTGCATACCCTGCCGTCAGGATGCTTTTACAACCATACCACAAGCATCATCGGAAATGGTGTGGCACTGAATATTCCAATCCTGATCGATGAGATCAAGAGCATTACTGACAAAGGTGTTCCGGAACCGAAGATCCTGGTTTCCGACAGAGCACAGATCGTAATGCCGTATCATATCCTGCTGGATGCTTATGAAGAAGAGCGTCTGGCCGGCAAATCATTTGGTTCTACCAAATCCGGTATCGCACCGTTTTATGCAGATAAATTTGCCAAGATCGGTTTCCAGGTCAATGAGATCTTTGATGATGAACTGATCCGTGAAAAAGCAGAAAACGTCTGTGAGAGAAAAAATGTATTGATGAAGCATCTTTACCATAAACCGGAGCTGAATCCGGATGAGATCGTAGCGACACTCAAAGAATACAGAGAAATGATCCGTCCGTATGTCTGTGATGTTTCCGCATACCTGGCACAGGCCATCAAAGAAGGAAAAGAGATTCTTCTGGAAGGCCAGCTTGGCACATTGAAAGATCCGGATCACGGCATTTATCCGATGGTCACATCTTCTTCGACACTGGCAGGATACGGCGCAGTCGGCGCAGGCATCCCGCCGTATGAGATCAAGAAAGTCATCGTTGTCTGCAAAGCATATTCAAGTGCAGTTGGTGCAGGTGAATTTGTCTCCGAGATTTTCGGTGATGAAGCAGACGAGCTCAGAAGACGTGGCGGTGACGGCGGTGAATATGGCGCAACAACAGGCAGACCCAGAAGAATGGGTTGGTTTGACTGCGTGGCAAGCAAATACGGCTGCCGCCTGCAGGGCGCGACAGATGTAGCGTTTACCGTTCTGGATGTATTGGGATATCTGGATGAGATCCCGGTTTGTGTCGGATACGAGATCGATGGTGAGGTGACCACTGATTTCCCGGCAACAAGTCTTTTGAAAAAAGCAAAACCGGTATACGAATATCTGCCGGGCTGGAAAGAAGACATCCGCGGTATTCGTAATTACGAAGAACTTCCGGAAAACTGCCGGAAGTACATTGAGTTTGTAGAAGAACAGATTGGCTTCCCGATCACGATGGTATCAAACGGACCGGGGCGTCATGACATTATCTATCGATAAGCTCTTGCGCTGCGGATGGGAGCTGTAAAACAGCGCAGTGATGCGTAAGCTTATCAGAGAGTAAAATAAAAGGAGACAAGCATGGAAAAAGAAAAATTCTTAGAGGTCTATCGCCATTCACTTTCTCATATCCTGGCGAAGGCTGTGATCGAAATCTTCGGAAAGGAGAACGTACAATATGCAATCGGTCCGCAGATCGATGACGGTATGTACTATGATTTCGTCCTGCCGAGACCGGTGAACAAGGATGACTTTAAGACCATTGAAAATAAAATGCGTGAGATCTTAAAGAGAAAAGAAGACTGGACGCGCAAGGAAGTATCCCGCGCGGAAGCACTGGAAATCTTTAAAGATCAGAAGTTTAAGACAGAGCTGATCCAGGATCTTCCGGAAGATGAGCTGATCACAATCTATGAGACCGGTGATGATTTTACAGATCTTTGCCGTGGCCCGCACGTAGATAATTCCCAGGAACTCTTGAATGTGGCTTTTCAGATCAAGACGGTCTCCGGCGCATACTGGAGAGGCGATGAAAACCGCGATATGCTGCAGCGTATCTATGTATATGCCTTCCCGTCCAAGCAGGAACTGAAGGATCACCTGAAGCTGATCAAAGAGGCGATGGAACGTGATCATAAGAAGCTCGGCCCGCAGCTGGATCTGTTCATGTTTGACGCAACCGCACCGGGTATGCCGTACTGGCTGCCGCGTGGCTGGAAACTGTTTAATTCACTCCTGGAGTTCTGGAGAGAAGTGCACGAACGTCATGGATATATGGAGATCGCTGCACCGCAGATTCAGAAAAAGGAACTGTGGGTAACTTCCGGGCATTGGGCACATTACAGGGATGGCATGTTCGTGATTCCGGGTGAAGATGAGGATGGCAGCGACACCTATTGTGTGAAACCGATGAACTGTCCGAATGCCATCATGGTCTATAAAAAAGACCTGCACAGCTATAAGGACCTTCCGCTTCGGTTCAGCGAAGTAGATGTCATCCACAGAAAAGAGAAATCCGGCGAGCTGAACGGTCTGTTCCGCGTACAGATGTTCCGCCAGGACGACGATCATACCTTCCTGATGGAAGAGCAGATTGAGGATGAGATCAGTGATATCATGGATATCACCGGTGAACTGTATGAAACCTTTGGGCTGACCTATAAGGCAGAGCTTTCCACCAGACCGGATGATTTCATGGGTGATCCTGCACTTTGGGACAAGGCAGAGGAAGCGTTGAAAAACATCCTGATCAAAAAATACGGTGAGGAAAACTTTGAGATCAATGAAGGCGATGGTGCTTTCTACGGACCGAAGATCGATCTGTCCATGAAGGACTGCCTTGGAAGAGAGTGGCAGATGGGTACCATTCAGCTTGACTTCCAGCTGCCGTTAAACTTTGATCTGAAATACATCGATAAAGACAGCGAGCATAAACAGCCGGTTATGATCCACCGTGCGATCTTCGGATCCTTTGAGCGATTCATCGGTATCCTGATCGAGAACTTCAAGGGTGCCTTCCCGTTCTGGATGTCACCGTATCAGGTGGGCATCGTGCCGATCCGTACAGAGCATAACGAATATGCAAAAGAGATCGAGGAGCTGCTCCGCAAGAACCGTATCCGCGTAGAAGTTGATTACACGGATAAGAATATGAAGGAAAAGATCAAAGCGTTCAAGACGATGAAGGATCCGTACATCATCGTTCTGGGAGACAGAGAAGCTGAGGAGCGCACCGTATCGATCAACCTGCGTGGTTCAAATAAGCAGCTGCAGAATGTGCCGCTGGAGACCTTTATCCAGATGTGCAACAAGATGAATGCAGAGCGTTCGATCGATCTGATCGATAGCATTGAAGAATAGAAACGAAAAGATTTGTTTAGATTAAGGAAGAAAGGAGCAGTACATGAAGAAGGTAAAACAGATCATGGCGTTGGCGGGGATCATCCTGCTGCTTGCGCTATATGTCATTGCCTTCGTGCTGGCCTTTACGGCGCATGATGAACAGAGCTTTCGTGCCTTTATCGTCGCGATCATTGCGACGGTTATCGTGCCGGTGCTGATCTGGGCATATTCCTTTATCTATAAATTGTTAAAAGACCGTTCGTCCGACGAACAGTAAAACAAAGGAGTTTATTAAAATGGGATTATTAGAACAGTGGCAGGCAACTGCCTATAATGAAAACTTAGGTCAGGCACAGTTACAGCAGTTCTGGGCAACATATTTTGAAAAGGAAAAAAATGTTTACGCAGAACTTCTGAAAAACCCGGGTGAAAAGATCGAAGGTACCGTAGCAGAACTGGCTGAGCGCTTTGGACTGGATACGATGTCGATGGTCGGCTTTCTGGATGGAATCGATGAGAGTCTGACAGAACGCAATCCGCTGGCTGATGATCTGGCTGAGGATACTGTTGTTAACTTAAACTATGATCTGGAATCCCTGTACAAGAATATGGTAGACGCAAAAGCTGACTGGCTGTATGGTCTGCCGGAGTGGGAAGAAATCTTTGACGAAGAAAAACGCGCAGAGCTTTTCAAAGAAGCAAAGCAGATGAACACGATCCGCAAGGCGCCGAAAGTTTACCCGAATGATCCGTGTCCGTGCGGCAGTGGCAAGAAATATAAGAAGTGCTGTGGCAGAAAGTAAGCATAGATCGTCTGGTGTGAAAAGACAATGAATTATAATATTAATTTTCCACATTTGCATATCTATCTGGACCATGTCGGAAAGAGCATCGACATCTTCGGTTTTTCGATCGCGTATTATGGAATTGTGATCGCGGCCGGTATGGTGCTTGGAACACTTCTGGCACGCGCAGTGGCAAAGCGGACCGGACAGGATCCTGACATGTATGTCAGCTTCGCGATCATGGCGATCATCATTTCCGTTATCTGCGCAAGACTCTACTATGTGGCGTTTTCCTGGGATCTTTACAAGGACAACCTGATCTCGATCCTGAACATCCGTCAGGGCGGACTTGCGATCTATGGCGGCGTGATCGGCGGGATCATTTCTGCGATCATTTTCTCCGCGATCAAAAAGATCCGTCTCGGGACACTGCTTGACACAGCTTGTCTGGGACTTTTAGTCGGACAGATCCTCGGAAGATGGGGCAACTTCTTTAACCGGGAGGCTTTTGGCGGGTATACCGATTCGCTGTTTGCGATGCAGCTTCCGGTAGACGCGGTCAGAAGTGTCGACATCACGAATGAGCTGGCAAGCCACATGCAGGTAGTTGATGGCATTTCCTATATCCAGGTACATCCGACATTCCTGTATGAGTGCGTATGGAACATTGTGGTGCTCATCATCCTGCTTGCCAGAACAAAACATAAGCGGTTTGAGGGTGCGATCTTCTTTGGATATCTGATTGGTTACGGCCTTGGCCGCGCCTGGATCGAAGGTCTCCGGACAGACCAGTTGCTGATCCCGGGAACACAGTTTGCGGTATCCCAGCTCCTGTCAGTCGGACTTGTGGTATTTGGCATCATTGCAGTTGTCGTTGGCAGAGGAATCGCAAGAGCAAAGGCAAAGAAAAAGGGATAAAAATGGGATGAGCCACCACCTGATAAACTATATCATGTGGTGAAATATACAACGAAATACAAAGTATTGAGAACGCTTGAATCTGAAAGGATTCAGGCGTTTTTTTCTTTGCAAAAAAAGTCTGAAAATAGATCCTAATCCCCTTGCAATTTGCTATTGAAAAGGTTAGAATGTGGTATATGAGTGGGGGAAAGTGGCTCTAAGTGTCAAAAAGTGGATATGTGGATAAAATTGTTAATAACTTTTTTCATCCCACTCAAATCCGGACGAAAGAAGGTGACAAGGGATGTTCATGGGACAATACAATCATTCTGTAGATGCCAAAGGGCGTCTGATCATGCCTGTTAAATTCCGTGAGCAGCTCGGTGAGGAATTTGTTGTCACCAAAGGTCTGGACCAGTGTCTTTACGTTTATTCCAATGAAGAATGGAAAAAAATAGAAGATAACTTCAGAGAACGCCCGATGACCGGAAAGGATCAGAGAAAGTTCGCGCGTTTCTTCTTTGCCGGAGCAGTGACCTGTGAGACTGACAAGCAGGGAAGAATCCTTGTGCCGTCGATCCTGCGGGAGTTTGCCGGCATCGAGAAGGATGTTGTGCTGGCGGGCGTCATGAACCGCATCGAGATCTGGAGTGCGGAACGCTGGAATGATTATGCCGGCGGATATGATGAAGAAGAGATGGATGAAGTGGCTGAGAAAATGGCAGAGCTTGGATTCGGAATATAAGCACCCTGCCGGCCGGAGAGATAGATGGAGTTTAAACATAAAACCGTCCTGTTGACGGAAAGCGTTGACAATTTGATCACAGATCCTGATGGGATTTATGTAGACGGGACACTCGGCGGCGCCGGCCACAGCATGGAAATTTGTAAAAGACTGACAGATCACGGGCGCCTGATCGGTTTTGATCAGGATGCAGAAGCAATCAGGGCAGCCTCTGAGCGGTTGGCACAATACCAAGATAAGGTAACGATCCTGCACAGCAACTTTTCACAGATGAAACGGGAACTGGAACTTCTGGGAGTTGACAAGGTGAATGGTATACTCCTGGATCTTGGGGTTTCCTCTCATCAGCTGGATACGCTGGAGCGGGGTTTTTCCTACAGAGATGAAAACGCGCCATTGGACATGCGCATGGATACCAGACAGGCGCTGACTGCAAAAGATATCCTGATGACATACCCGGAAGAGGAACTCGTCAGAATACTCAGAGAGTACGGGGAAGAACGATTTGCAAGAAATATTGCAAGAAATATCGTTTCATTCCGGGAAACAAATACATTCGAGACGACCGGACAGCTGAATGAGATCATCAGAAAATCCATTCCGGCAAAAAACCGCAATAGTGGCGGGCATCCTTCGAAGAGAACATTCCAGGCGATCCGGATCGAATTAAACAAAGAGCTGGATGTATTAAAAGAAAGCCTGTCCGACATGATCGGACTGCTGGCACCGGGCGGACGGATCTGTGTGATCACGTTCCATTCGCTCGAAGACAGGATCGTGAAAACGATCTTTAAAGAAAAAGAAAACCCATGTACCTGTCCTCCGAATTTCCCCGTTTGTGTCTGCGGGAAAGTGCCGGAAGGAAGGATGCTTACAAAGAAGCCGATCCTTCCGTCAGAGGAGGAATTGGACGATAACAGTCGTTCAAAAAGCGCAAAGCTTCGGGTGTTTGAGAAAAAGTCTGACAGTTGACTTTTGACATAAGTTGTTTATAATAAGGAGTAATTTTTTACGAATGGCAGCAAGAGAGTACAAAAAATTTCGCTATGTTTATACGAACGGGAGTGCAGCCCCCAGGCTTGAACCGGTTCCGGAATATACACCGGAGCAGAGGCGCCGGGATGAACTGCGCCGTCGAAGAGCATGGGAAGAGAAGAAAAAGCGTGAGCGCAGTCTGGTCAGACAGAATCAGCGCCGGGAAACGCTTATGAATCCGGGATATGTATTTTTTCTTGCGATTGCTATCGTAGCAGTCGGTGTTTTCTGTGGTATATTTTTGCATATGCAGTCCTCTCTGATCGAACAGCGTGAGAGCTGCTACGCACTCCAGCAAGAGCTTATTGAGCTGCAGAGAGACAACGACGTTCTCGAGCATGATATCATGACAGCTGCGAACCTGAATCAGATCAGGACATCTGCCGAGGAGCTCGGGATGACATATCCGGATACGGACCATGTCGTGTACTACACAGTTGACAACAGCACGTACGGCACCGAAGGAGGAATCTATGCGCGCTAAATGATGGCGCGCTGGTTTTCGTTTCTAAGGTCCGTGCGATGTTGATAAGGAATATCAGTTATGGCGAGAAGAAGGGTACGGAAAAAATCATTTCGATTGGCCATGCGCATGAAAAAGAAGCTGTTCATCGTTTTCTTTATAGCGATCGGACTGCTTGTTTTTTTGCTGGCCAGAATTATTTTTATCCAGATCAGCAGCGGCGACCGGTATGAGAAGATCGTTCTCGACCAGCAGGAGTATGCCAGCACCGTCATCCCGTTCAGACGGGGCGACATTGTTGACCGGAAGGGGACGGTCCTTGCAACCAGTACGGATGTCTATAATGTCATCCTGGATGCAAGCCAGGTTTCGAGCAAAGAGGCTTATCTGGAGCCGACACTTGATGCTCTGGCATCGTGTTTCGGGATGAACAAAGAAGAGGTCAGAGCCTATATATCAGAGCACTCTGACAGTCAGTATTATGTGCTGGAAAAGAAGATCCCGTCAGAGCAGGTAGAGCGGTTTGAAGCGCTGCGCGAGAAGGAAAATTCAAATATCTACGGTGTCTGGTTTGAAAAAGAATATATCCGGAAATACCCGTATAACAATATGGCAAGCAACCTGCTTGGGTTTACGACGTCCGGAAATGTCGGCATCGGCGGAATTGAGGATTATTACAATTCTACATTGAACGGAACAGACGGCCGTGCATACGGTTATATGAACTCTGATATGTCGTATGAGGACACTCTGAAAGAAGCAGTTGACGGCTGCACGGTTGTTTCGACGATCGATGCGAATGTACAGTCGATCGTAGAAGAGAAGATCCAGGATTGGGTCGATGAGTATACCAATACAGACGACGAGGACAAGAGCGGGGCTGCAAAGCACATCGGTGTCATCCTGATGGATCCGAATAACGGTGAAGTGCTTGCAATGGCACAGTACCCGAACTATGATCCGAATGATGCGTGGACACTGGAAGGGTATTATACAAAAGAAGAGATCGACGCCATGACGGAAGAAGAGCGTCTGGATGCCTTAAACGGCGTTTGGCAGAACTTCTGTATCTCTGATACCTATGAGCCCGGTTCTACGACGAAACCGTTTACGGTAGCAGCGGGAATCGATTCCGGAAAACTGACCGGTAACGAGACCTATATTTGCGGCGGTGGTCTGCAGGTTACAGACCGCTATATCCACTGCGACAACAGATCCGGTCATGGTGAGGAAACGGTTGAGACTGCATTGCGGGATTCCTGTAACGTTGCCCTGATGCAGATGGGCTTTACGATCGGTTCCGAAACATTCCGGAAATATCAGCAGATCTTTAACTTTGGTCTGCGTACCAATATCGATCTGCCCGGTGAAGCAAGGACAGACAGTTTGCTGTTCTCTGTAGAAGAACTTGAGAACATGAAGACAAACCTTGCGACCAACGCATTTGGACAGAACTTTAACGTCACGATGATTCAGGTCGCATCAGCGTATAGTTCGCTGGTGAACGGCGGATCCTATTATCAGCCGCATGTTGTCAAGGCAATTCAGGATGAAGAGGGAAATATCATTAAGAATATACAGCCGACGCTGCTTCGCAGGACTGTGTCGGAATCCACGTCTGATATACTGACGGATTATCTGCAGTCTGTTGTTACACAGCAAGGTACCGGCCGCTATGCAAAAGTAGAAGGCTATACCATGTGTGGTAAGACCGGTACAGCCGAGAAACTTCCGCGTGGTAACGGAAAGTATCTGGTATCGTTTGAAGGCTCCATCCCGGCGAAGAATCCGCAGCTTGTGATCTATTGTGTTGTGGATGAACCGAATACCGGCGATCAGGCGCACAGTAGTTATGCGCAGTCGATCGTGCAGCCGATCCTGACGGAAGTGCTTCCGTATCTGAACATCGCAAAAGATGAAGATGTTGACGACGAGGAAGAGGGAGATATCTTTGATAACATTTCATCCGGAAGTGATGACGAAGAATCCGGCGATGAGGAATATAGCGAAGAAGAAAATAATAGCGAGGAAGAGAGTAACAGCGAGGAAGACAGCGGTAATGAAGACGCTGGCGACGAAGGGGAAGAATAAAGGAGTTTAGGCATGACGCAAGTCAGCATAGAAATCATATTGCCGATATTTATTTCATTTATCATCATGATGATATTAGGACCGAAGGTGATCCCGTTTTTGAGGAGACTGAAAGTCGGAAACACAGAGCGTGAGGAACTTACGTTCCATCAGCAGAAAACCGGAACTCCGACCATGGGCGGTATCATGATCCTGATCGCGATCGTAGTCGTAGGCGTGATCTATGCACCACGTCATCACGAGATCCTGCCGATCTTACTGATGATGATCGGTTTTGGAATCATCGGGTTTGTAGATGATTATCTGAAGGTGGTAAAGCGTGATTCCGACGGCTTTAAGGCAAAGCAAAAGTTTGCATGCCAGTTAGTGGTTGTTATTCTGTTCTTTATCTACATGCTGCGCAAGGATATGGTAAGCGGGGCAGAGGGATCGATCTTTGACATGATCCTGCCGTTTTCCGGCGGGCATATGCTGCATCTGGGCTTTGTGGCATTTCCGGTCATGTTTTTGGCGATTCTCGGTACAGTAAATGCCGTCAACCTGACGGATGGTGTAGACGGACTTGTTTCAACAGTGACATTGCCGGTTTGCATCTTTTTTGCGATCGCGGCACATTTATACAATGCAGATATCGCACCGATCATCGCTGCAGTATTCGGCGCGTTGCTCGGATTTTTGGTATTTAATGCTTATCCGGCCAAGGTGTTCATGGGAGATACAGGATCCCTGGCGCTTGGCGGCTTTGTGACAGCGACGGCTTATGTAATGCAGATGCCGATCTTTATTCTGATCGTCGGACTGATCTACTGGATCGAGTTGTTATCGGTTATGATCCAGGTGGCTTATTTTAAAAAGACCGGAGGAAAGAGAATTTTCCGTATGTCCCCGATCCATCACCATTTTGAAATGGGCGGATGGTCAGAGACTAAGGTCGTTGCAGTATTTTCAATCGCAACCTGTCTGTTGTGTCTGCTGGCACTTGTACACATTATTTAGGGAGGAGATCCATGGACTTTACAGCTCGTTTCGTGTTAGTATATGGAAGTGGCATCAGCGGAATCGCAGCATCAAAGCTTTTGCTGGCAAATCATGCGGATGTGGTTCTGTTTGATGAAAAAGAGGATATCGACAAAGAACGTCTGCTTTCTGAATTTGAGAATACAGATCATCTTACGATCATGACAGGTACGATCCCGGAGTCTGAAATGAAGCGGATCGATCTTGTCATCTTAAGCCCCGGTGTTCCGATCGACGCGCCTGTCGTGGAATCATTTAAGGCGCTTGATATTCCGATCTGGGGAGAAGTAGAGCTTGCATATTGCTGCCAGAAGGGCGATGTACTTGCAATCACCGGCACAAACGGTAAGACCACAACGACCTCTCTTCTTGGTGAGATCATGGCAGCGAACTTCCCGCATGTTAAGGTCGTGGGAAATATTGGTATTCCGTATACCAATGAAGTGCTGAATGCACGTGGCCCGGCACTTTATATCGCAGAGATCAGCAGCTTCCAGCTTGAGACGATCCATACGTTCCGGCCGAAAGTAGCAGCGATCCTGAATATTACACCGGATCACTTAAACCGCCATCATACGATGGAGAATTATATTGCACTGAAAAAGCGCCTGTGCGAGAATCAGACTGCAGATGATGTTTGCGTGCTCAATTATGAGGACGAAACACTGCGCGAGATCGCAAAAGAGATCCCGTCAAAAGTGGTATGGTTTTCCGGCGCGCGTCCGCTTGCAAAGGGTTATTATGTAGAAAACGATACGATCTACTATCACGACGGATCCGAAGTGATCCCTGTGATCGCGACAGGTGAGCTGAATATCCTCGGACGTCACAATTATGAAAATGTAATGGCAGCGACAGCCATGGCGATGGCATATGGAGTATCGCTGGATAAGATCCGTGAAGTGCTGAAGACATTCCAGGCAGTAGAACACCGGATCGAATATGTAACAGAAAAACGCGGCGTACGGTTTTACAATGATTCCAAGGGAACCAATCCGGATGCTGCGATCCGTGCAGTAGAGGCGATGGATCGCCCGACCTGTCTGATCGCCGGCGGATATGACAAAGAGTCTTCCTATGACGAGTGGATCCAGAGCTTTGAAGGGAAGATCAAAAAGCTTGTCCTGATCGGACAGACCAGAGAGAAGATTGCGGATGCCGCAAGGGCAAACGGATTTACGGATTATGTTTTTGCGGATTCACTGCAGGAAGCAGTAGATATCTGCTATCGGGAAGCAGAGAGCGGAGATGCTGTACTGCTTTCGCCTGCATGTGCAAGCTGGGGCATGTTCCCGAATTATGAAGTGCGCGGCAGAATGTTTAAAGACATGGTTCAGGCATTGAAGGAGTAGCACAGATGGCAAGTTCGCCACAGAGAAATCAAACAGAAAACGCCAGGTTTTTTGATTACAGCCTGTTGTTTATTCTCATATTTTTGCTGGGGTTCGGTCTGGTTATGCTTTACAGTGTCAGCTCTTATGAGGCAGTCAGCTCCGGACTGGCGCCGACTTATTATCTGCGCAAGCAGTTCATCGCGATCGTCATTGGACTGGTTGTGATGTTTTTCGTGGCGATGGTCCCATACGATGCATGGAAGGCATTTAGTTTGCCGGCCTATGTTCTGGCGATCATACTGTGTGTGGCGGTACTGGTTATGGGTACGGATGCGAACGGATCGACCAGATGGCTTAGCATCGGTGGTATTTCTGTACAGCCTTCAGAGCTTGCAAAGGTAGCGATCATTATTTTCCTTGCCGCGATCCTTTCCAGGATCCCGCGCGAGATTGCGAGCGGCTACACGGTCATTAAGATCGTACTGTTCCTTTTGCCGATCCTGGCGATGGTTGCGTACAGTAACCTGAGTACGGCGATCATCATTGCAGGCATTGCGATCATCATGATGTTTGTGGTTAGCCCGAAGTATTCTCATTTTATCATATTGATCGGAGTCGGAATCATAGGCGCGATCATCATGACGCTCGCTATGAGTTACCGAAGTGCGCGTATTAAGGCCTGGATCCACCCGGAACGTTATCCGGATGATGCATATCAGACCCTGCAGGGATTGTATGCCATCGGATCGGGCGGTTTGTTTGGAAAAGGCCTTGGCGGCAGTATCCAGAAACTTGACTATGTGCCTGAGGCGCAGAATGACTTTATTTTCAGTATTATTGTAGAAGAGCTCGGGATTTTCGGGGCAGTATGCGTGATCATCCTGTTTGCGCTCCTGATCTGGCGTTTTATGGTCATCGCAAACAATGCAAAAGACCTGTTTGGCTCACTGATCGTTGTTGGTGTTATGGCGCATATTTCATTACAGGTAATCCTGAATATCGCCGTTGTGACCAATACGATTCCGAATACCGGAATTACGCTGCCGTTTATCAGCTACGGTGGAACATCTGTGGTGGTATTGCTGGCAGAGATGGGGCTTGTTCTGGCGGTATCGAGATCGATCCCGTTGAAGATGGACAGCCTGGGAACATTGCGAATGGTAGAATAGGTTGACTTAACATGAGCAATCAGAATCCGAATGAGAAACCAAATGTTCCGGAAGAAGAACTGGAACTTCTGGACCTGGAAGAAAAAGAACGCATCATCGAGCGAAAGGTGCGAAGACACAGGATCGTCGTCAGGGTCTTATTGACCCTGGCTATTCTTGTTGCCCTTGGCGTTGTGATCGTATGGAAGGTTTTTACGGTGGAAGAGGTTCGCGTAGAAGGAAACCAGCTCCATACGACAAAATCCATTCAAAGCACAGTTTTATCAGACAAGCATTCCTGGAATTCCCTGTATGTTCTGTTGAGTTATCGTCTGCTCGACCATTCTGAAGAATTTCCATATGCTGATTCCGTTACAGTTTCGCTGAAGGATCCGCATACGGTGGTCGTAAATGTGGATGAAAAGGATATGGTGGCATATTATTATGACAGTACCACCAAAAAATATGCCGGGTTCTCGGAAAGCGGAGAGATCCTGCTTCTATCAAGCAAAGAACCGGAAGGCTATACCCGTGTTACGGGATTGAAGCCTGAAAAGAAGATTCAATTATACGAAGATATGGCATTAGAGGACGATACGATCCTGGCATATATTAAGAGCGTTCTGATGGTTCTCAGCAATTATGATATGCCGCCGGAGGTCATCTGCATCCAGAATAATAACAGCCTGTTGTTGTCCTACGGGGACATTCAGGTGAACCTGGGAGACAGTTATTATCTCAATGAGAAGATTGTCAGGATGCAGCAGCTTCTGCAGAAGGTCGAAGGGCAGACGGGAACGTTGCATTTAGAGACCTGGACAGAATCCACGACGGACATCTATTTCCGACTGGATGAGCTTCAGACAATTCCGCAATAGAATAACAAATCATAAAAAGATAAAAGAAACGGGCTGTGCATTTGCACAGCCCGTATTGACATTTCTGTCAGATCGGAAGATTATTTATCAGCCTTCTCTTCTTTTTTTGCCGGTTTTTCAGCAGCCGCATCTGTCTTTGCAACATGAATGGTCAGGTCGATAACTTTGTTGGAATAACCCCACTCATTATCATACCATGCAATCAGTTTTACGAACTGCTCATCAAGCATAATGCCTGCCTTCTCATCAAAGATGCAGGTATTGAAGTTTCCACGAAGGTCAGCAGATACGATCTCGTCGCAGTTGTATTCGATGATACCCTTCATCGGGCCATCAGCAGCTTTCTTGATCGCTGCACAGATCTGCTCATAGGTTGCCGGCTTCTTAAGTTCTGCTGTCAGGTCAACAACAGAAACGTCGTTGCTCGGTACACGGAAGCTCATACCGGTCATCTTGCCGTTCAGCTCCGGAATAACCTTACCAACAGCCTTTGCAGCACCTGTTGATGACGGGATGATGTTGTTGAATACGGAACGACCGGTTCTCCAGTCGCGTCCGCCGTTTGAATCAACCGGCTTCTGCTTGGAAGTAGAAGCATGGATGGTTGACATCAGAGCTTTTTCGATTCCGAATGTATCGTTGATAACTTTTGACAGCGGAGCAAGGCAGTTAGTTGTGCAGCTTGCGTTGGAAACAACTGTCATAGTTGCCGGATCATAAGAATCATTGTTAACACCCATAACGAATGTCGGAACATCATCACCCTTTGCCGGTGCTGTCAGGATGACTTTCTTAGCGCCACCGATGAAATGTCTGGACGCTGCCATCTTTGTCAGGAACTTACCTGTGGATTCGATGATATACTCAGCACCACAGCTTGCCCAGTTGATATCTGCCGGGTCATCTTCGGAGAAAACCTTGATGTCTTTTCCGTTGATGCGGATACCGGTCTCTGTCGCTTCTACATCGCCCTGAAAACGTCCGAATACTGAATCGTATTCTACCTGATAAGCCATACGCTTTAAGTCAGCGTTGTGAATATTGATGCCGCAGACCTCGATGTCTGTGTCACGCATCTCCAGGCTGCGCAGGATTACACGAGCGATACGACCGAAACCATTGATACCTACTTTGATTTTGCCCATTGGACTACCCTCCCCAAAGTGACCGTTTACCTGTCATTGAAACGGCATAGTTGTTAATTGTGAACCATGATTTTATTTTACCACTTATCACTAAAAATTCAATCGCTTATCTGCGATTCATCAACAAAATGAACGAAAAGAATTTACGGTTTTTCGTGCGTTTGACATTTTCCGCAGATTATTGCAAAATTTATGTTGAAAATGAATGAAAAAGCATTTATTATTAGATTGTTATAGTCTTGTGATTTGTGCGAACGGCTTCTGTTTTCAGGCATGGAACCAAAACAGGAGCGTTTCGTGATGAATAAAGACAAATCAAAAAGGAGGAACTTTATCGTGCTGGAGATTACAGATATTCAGGCTGAAGCAAATGCAAAGATTATTGTGCTTGGAGTTGGTGGCGCAGGAAATAATGCAGTAAATCGAATGGTTGAAGAAGGCGTTGAAGGCGTTGAGTTTGTCGGTGTTAACAGTGATAAACAGGCCCTGACCTTATGCAAGGCGCCGACATTGATCCAGATCGGTGAGAAGCTGACCAAGGGACTTGGTGCAGGCGCAAAGCCGGAAGTAGGAGAAAAGGCAGCGCAGGAGAGCGCAGAGGAACTGGAAGCGGCGATCGAAGGCGCTGATATGATTTTTGTTACCTGTGGTATGGGTGGCGGTACCGGTACCGGTGCAGCTCCTGTTATCGCAAAGATTGCAAAGGACAAAGGCATCCTGACTGTTGGTGTTGTTACAAAACCGTTCCGCTTTGAAGCAAAAGCTAGAATGAACAATGCAATTGAAGGAATTGAGAAGCTTAAAGAAGCGGTTGACACACTGATCGTGATCCCGAATGACAAGCTTCTCGAGATCGTAGACCGTCGTACAACGATGCCGGATGCATTAAAGAAGGCAGACGAAGTACTGCAGCAGTCCGTACAGAGTATTACAGACCTGATCAATGTTCCGTCACTGATCAACCTCGACTTTGCGGATGTTGAGACAGTTATGCGTGACAAGGGTCTGGCTCATATCGGTATCGGTTATGCAACAGGTGATGACAAGGCTCTTGAGGCAGTTAAGATCGCAGTGGAATCTCCGTTGCTTGAGACCAAGATCAATGGTGCTACACATGTCATCATCAATATTTCCGGTGACATTTCTCTTATGGATGCGAACGATGCAGCAAGCTATGTTCAGGATCTTGCAGGAGAAGAAGCAAACATCATCTTCGGTGCAAAATACGACGAGACAATGGACGATGCAGTATCCATTTCCGTTATGGCAACAGGCCTTGGCGAAGAAGATAAGAAGTCTACCAAAACAAGAGGAATCTTATCCGTTTCTTCTACCGGAGCACTTTCTTCCATGGGACAGGCTGAGGGAGACCTCCCGGTTAAGCCGATCCAGCAGCCGAAGCAGAAAGATATTTCTATTCCGAAGTTCTTACAGCAGCCGAAAAAGTAAGACAAGGGAACATTGTGAATTACATGAAGTGATCATTACGAAAGCTTCCGCGATGCCGGTCATTGCGGGAGCTTTCGTTGCAACAAGCCATTCTTAAGACTAGAGAGAAGCAAAAGGAGAACAGATGGACAAATTCCTTACAGTATTGACAAACGAAGTAATGGATGCATTTGAACGTGCAGGATATGACAGATCTTATGGAAAGGTAGGCGTTTCGAATCGCCCGGATCTGTGCGAGTTTCAGTGTAATGGAGCACTGGCTGCGGCAAAAGCATATCATAAGGCGCCGTTCATGATCGCAGAGGACGTGGAAAAAGAACTGGCAGGCAGCTCATTGTTTGCAAAGGTAGAGACCGTAAAACCGGGATTTTTGAATATGGACGCTTCTCCGGAGGCGCTGTTGTCTTATCTGAATGGTATGGATACAGCTGATCGCTTCGGTTATGAGATGGAAGCGCCTGCACAGAAGATCATTCTGGATTACGGCGGACCAAATGTCGCAAAACCACTTCACGTCGGACATTTGCGTTCTGCGGTCATCGGTGAGAGTATTAAGCGGATCCTTCGTTACGCCGGTCATGAGGTGATCGGAGATGTGCATCTGGGAGACTGGGGTCTTCAGATGGGCCTGATCATTGAGGAATTAAAGAACCGTCAGCCGGATCTGGTTTACTTTGACGAGAGCTATGATGGAGACTATCCGCAGGAAGCACCGTTTACCATTTCGGAGCTTGAGGACATCTATCCGGCAGCATCTGCAAAGTCAAAAGAAGATGCGGCATTTAAGGAAGCAGCGATGCAGGCAACTTATGAGCTGCAGCACGGACGCCGTGGTTATCAGGCACTGCTTTCCCATATCATGCATGTTTCCGTGACAGATCTGAAGAAGAATTATGACAGACTTTCTGTTGAGTTTGATCTGTGGAAAGGTGAGTCAGACGCGCAGCCGTATATTCCGGATATGGTTCAGAAAATGAAGGACGACGGCTATGCATATATCAGCGATGGTGCACTGGTGGTTGACGTAAAAGAAGAAACAGACACCAAAGAAGTGCCGCCATGCATGATCTTAAAATCAGATGGGGCATCTCTGTACAATACAACTGATCTCGCAACGCTTGTAATGCGTATGCAGGATTACGATCCGGATCATGTGATCTATGTCGTTGACAAAAGACAGGAGCTGTACTTTACACAGGTCTTCCGTTGCGCGAAGAAGACCGGGATCGTTCCGGAAACGACAGATCTGACATTTATCGGATTTGGTACGATGAACGGAAAAGATGGCAAACCCTTTAAAACAAGAGAGGGTGGTGTCATGCGCTTAGAAACACTGCTTACAGATATTCAGGAGCAGATGTATCAGAAGATCTCTGAGAATGACACAATGACAGAAGACCAGGCGAAGGTCACCTCTGAGCAGATCGCGCTTGCGGCAATCAAATACGGTGATCTCTCCAACCAGGCATCCAAAGATTACATTTTTGATGTTGAGAAGTTTTCTTCATTTGAAGGAAATACCGGACCGTATATCTTATACACGATCGTCCGGATCAAATCCATTTTACGGAAATATGAAGAGGGTGGAAATGCCATCGCAGAGACGATGCTTCGGACACCGGAGTCAGAAAGCGAAAAGAAGCTGATGCTGACACTTGCCGGATATGGAGAAGCGATCGATGGCGCAGTCAGAGAAATGGCACCGCACAGAATCTGTGCCTATATCTATGACCTCGCGAATGCGTTGAATCATTTCTATCACGAAACAAAGATTCTTGTAGAAGAAGATAAGGAAAAGCAAAAAGGATACATCGCACTGCTGAAACTCACAGTGCGTGTATTAGAAAACGGAATCGATCTGTTAGGATTTGACGCGCCTGAGAAGATGTGAGCGCATGAGCTCTTGCGCTGCGGCTGGGAAACGGGAGCTTGCTCACAGTTTTACAGCCATTGCGCAAGGTAACGTACATGAGCAAGTAGTGCGATAGCACGGATTGCGAATGGACGTAGGATTGCGGGAGCTGCAAAGCAGCGTAGCAATCCGTAGCTTATAAGCGAGCTGCTATGCTTCCGGCTTCTTTCCAACCGGTTTTGTCTTATGCAGCGGATGGAATTCCACTGAGAATGCAAACATCGAAAATACGATCAGGATGATACCGATCAGGATCGACAGGCCGGTAAAGGAAGCGGTCACTGTGTTGAAGAATCCGACAAAGAACCATCCCAGTGCATTGATCGCGATGTGCGTGAACAGGCTGTAACGGATACCATGTCCGCGATGTGCGATATATCCAAGCACGATACCGAAGATGAATGCATAGATTCCCTGAACAATGTTCGCATGGTAAACGGCAAACAGAGCAGCCTGCAGAATATTCGCACCCCAGAACGGAAGTGCCAGCCGTGCGAAGCGGTAGATCAGACCCCGGAAGATCAGTTCTTCCAGGATCGGTCCGAGCACGACGACATAAATGATCATCAGAGGCGCAAAGCCCTGTCCGATTCCCATGGAAGTGATTAATTCCTGATAGTGTGCAGAGATAGCCGGAGCGATCCTGCTCATAATGGAAACAATCGAATCGCCGACAAACTGAATGCCGAATGCAGCAATGACAAGCGTCAGGATCGTAAGCAGGGTAAAGCCACTCTGATAGTTGCGCTGCATGCCTTTAAACGGTGTGATAAAACGATAGCGATACCAGGAACCGAAAATGATGATCCCGATGACTGCGAAGGCCAGAGATATATAAACTTTCAGGCCTGGATCATAGGCTCCCTGGATAGAAGATGACAGGATATCCATAATATTAAGGCCCTGTCCACTCAGAATGCTATTTAAAACACATATCAGTACAAGGCTTCCGAACTGGACCAGAATCATAATGATAAATACCAATATGCATCGAATAATATAACCTGCTTTTCTCATGATAAGATACTCTCTTTCCAGACTGTATTTTCGAGGATTTAGTATATCATAGGACTATGATGTTGTCCAGAAAACATGAAGTGTGATATCATGGACATTGTTTGAAAACAGACTTCCGCAGAAACAGATATTTGAGGAAAATGTTATGGCTTTTACACATCTGCATGTGCATACGGAGTACAGCCTTCTGGATGGCTCCAATAAAATAAAAGAGTATGTTCGCCGGGTCAAAGAGCTCGGCATGACTTCTGCTGCCATAACAGACCATGGTGTCATGTACGGCGTGATCGATTTTTACAAAGCGGCGCGTGCGGAAGGGATCAACCCCGTGATCGGGTGTGAGGTGTACGTTGCGCCGGGCTCCCGTTTTGACAGAGAGATCGTATCGGGAGAAGACCGGTATTATCACCTTGTGCTGCTTGCGGAAAATGATCAGGGATACAGTAACCTGATGAAGATCGTTTCAAGCGGATTTGTAGATGGGTATTACTATCGTCCCCGTGTGGATATGGAGATCCTGAACCAATACCACGAGGGGATCATTGCGCTGTCGGCCTGCCTGGCCGGTGAGGTACAGCGCCATCTTTTGAAAAATGAATATGATGCGGCAAAAGAGGCTGCATACAAATATGAAACCTGTTTCGGAAAGGGTAATTTCTTTCTTGAATTGCAGGACCATGGATTGCCGGAGCAAAAAGGCGTCAATCAGAAGCTGATGCGTCTGCATACGGAGACAGGGATCGAACTTGTGGCGACCAATGACGTACATTATACCTATGAGACGGATGCGGAAGCCCACGATATCCTGCTTTGCCTGCAGACCGGCAAAAAACTTGCAGACGAAGATCGTATGCGTTATCCGGGCGGACAGTATTATGTTAAGTCCGAAGAGGAAATGCGAAACCTCTTCCCGTATGCGCAGGAGGCGATCGATAATACACAAAAAATTGCGGACCGTTGCCATGTTGAGATTGAATTTGGTGTGACAAAGCTACCGAAATTTGATGTTCCGGAAGGATATGACTCCTGGACTTATTTAAATGAGCTTTGCCATAACGGCCTGAAACGGTGCTATGGAGAGCGGGCAGGAGAAGTAGAAGAACGTCTGGACTATGAGCTTTCCGTAATTAAAAAGATGGGATACGTGGATTATTTCCTGATCGTATGGGACTTCATCCGCTATGCAAGAGAACATGACATTATGGTCGGCCCCGGGCGGGGAAGCGCAGCAGGCAGTATCGTATCCTATACACTTGGGATCACACAGCTGGATCCATTAAAATACCAGCTTCTGTTTGAACGGTTCCTGAATCCGGAACGAGTATCCATGCCTGATATCGACGTGGACTTCTGCTTTGAACGAAGGCAGGAAGTCATCGATTATGTCGTGCGCAAATACGGAAAGGACCGTGTGGTACAGATCGTTACCTTTGGTACGCTGGCTGCGCGCGGTGTGATCCGTGATGTGGGACGTGTCATGGACATTCCCTATGCGCGTTGTGATACGATCGCGAAAATGATCCCGAATGAATTGAATATTACGATCGAAAAGGCGCTTAAGATGAATCCGCAGCTTCGGCAATTGTATGATACCGATGATGAGGTGAAGCGTCTGATCTTGATGTCGAAGCGCCTTGAAGGCCTGCCGCGGCATACTTCGATGCACGCAGCAGGTGTTGTGATCAGTCAGAAGGCAGTTGATGAATACGTACCGCTTTCACGTGGATCTGATGGCAGCATCACGACGCAGTTTACGATGACGACATTAGAAGAGCTTGGTCTTTTGAAAATGGACTTCCTTGGCCTGCGGACGCTGACAGTTATCCAGGACGCGATCAGAAATATCGGCGAAACGACCGGTACTGAGCCGGATATGGCAACGATCGATTATGGAGACCAGGATGTGCTGGCATCACTTGGCACAGGCCGGACCGATGGCGTTTTTCAGCTGGAAAGTGCCGGGATGCAGAGCTTTATGAGAGAGCTTAAGCCAAAAAGCCTTGAGGACGTGATCGCGGGAATCTCACTTTACCGTCCGGGACCGATGGATTTTATCCCGAATTACATCCGGGGAAAAAACCATCCGGAGACGATCACCTATGACTGTCCGCAGCTCGAGCCGATCCTGTCGGCTACATATGGCTGTATTGTTTACCAGGAACAGGTTATGCAGATCGTACGGGAGCTGGCAGGCTACACACTTGGACGGAGTGATGAAGTACGCCGTGCGATGTCAAAGAAAAAGACCGATGTCATGGCCAGAGAACGTCAGTACTTTGTCTATGGCAATCCGGAGCTTGGCGTAGAAGGGTGTCTTGCCAACGGCATCGATGAAAAGACAGCAAATCACATCTTTGACGAGATGTCTGATTTCGCGAAGTATGCTTTCAATAAATCTCATGCCGCAGCCTATGCGATCGTATCGTATCAGACGGCATGGTTAAAATACTATTATCCCGTGGAATTCATGGCGGCACTGATGACGTCTGTCCTCGATCATTCGACCAAGGTGGCAGAGTACATCCAGGTCTGCAGACAGATGGGGATCGAAGTGCTTTCGCCGGATGTCAATACCGGAAGAGGCAGCTTTTCCGTTGTTCAGCTCGATGGCAGAAAGGCGATCCGCTATGGTTTGTCAGCGATCAAGAGCGTCGGGCGACCGGTGATCGACACGATCGTCGCAGAACGGGAGCAGCGCGGACCGTTTGGATCGATGCAGGATTTTGCAGAGCGTCTTGCCGGAAAAGAAGTCAATAAGCGTGTCTTTGAAAGCTTCATCAAAGCGGGCGCGTTTGACAGTCTTTCTGATAACAGAAGACAGCTTTTACAGGCCTATCCGCTGATCGTGGATGCGGCCGGCAAGGAACGCAAGAATGCCATGACCGGTCAGATGTCACTGTTTGATCTGGTCGGAGAAGAAGAAAAAGAGCAATTCCGCATACAGCTTCCGGATGTGTCGGATTTTTCCGAGAGCGAGCGCCTTTCGATGGAAAAAGAAGTGCTTGGCATCTATGTCAGCGGACATCCGCTGCGCAGTGACGAGGCGCTGATGAAGCAGGTGACGACAAGGCAGACCTCGGATTTCCTTCTGGAAGATTCCGATACGGACAATCTGGCCGGGATCCTGGTACAGGACGGGGAACGCGCCGTGATCGGCGGTCTTGTCGAAGGAAAAACGATCAAATATACCAGGCAGAATCAGGCGATGGCATTTGTCATGATCGAGGATCTGGTCGGAACGGTAGAAGTGATCGTCTTCCCGCGTGATTTTGAAAAATACGCAAATGTTCTGGAAGAGGACAGTAAGGTATTTATCGCCGGACGGGTGTCGGTGGAAGAAGGCAAGAATGCGAAGCTGATCTGTGAAAAAGTGGTTCCGTTTTCTGAAGGCACAAAAGAAGTCTGGATCAGGTTCCGGGATATGGCGGAATATGAGCAGAAAAAGGAACAGCTGACCAAGCTTTTAAGTCTTTCGGAAGGAAAAGATGAAGTGATTCTTTATCTTGGCGCTGAGCGTGCGGTGAAGCGTCTCGGACCTTCTTTTGGCATTCGGGCAGATGGCCTGCTGGAAGAGCTTAAGACTTCGTTTGGTTCAGAGAACATACAGGTCAAAGGTAAGAAATTGGTGATTTGATATTTCGTTTTGACAGGAGGGCACATAATATGTCAAATGAAATCAGAACAATTGGAGTTTTGACAAGTGGCGGCGATGCACCGGGTATGAATGCGGCGATCCGAGCAGTGGTCCGTCAGTCGATCGCTCACGGAAAACGTGTTATGGGAATCCGCAGAGGCTACAAGGGCATGATCGAGGGCGATTTTGTAGCGATGGATGCGCATTCCGTTTCGGATATCATTCAATGCGGAGGCACGATCCTGCAGACAGCACGCTGCAAGGAATTCATGACAAAAGAAGGGCAGGAGTTGGCTGCAAAGCGTTGTCGTGAAAACGGTGTTGACGGTGTTGTTGTGATCGGTGGAGACGGTTCATACCGTGGCGCGCAGGCGCTTGCAAACTGCGGGATCAAAACCATCGGTGTTCCGGGGACGATCGATCTGGATATCGCCTGTACGGATTATACGATCGGATTTGATACGGCGGTCAATACAGCCATGCAGGCAATTGACAGGATCAGAGATACGTCCTCCTCGCATCAGCGCTGCAGCATTATAGAAGTCATGGGACGTCATGCAGGATACATTGCACTTTCCTGCGGACTCGCAAACGGTGCAGAGCAGATCATGATCCCGGAAAAGTATGATTACGATGAAGACCGGATCATTCAGGATATTGTTTATCGCCGAAGCATGGGAAAGAAGCACTACATTATTATCAATACCGAAGGGATCGGAAATACCGAAAAGCTTGCGAAACGGATCGAAGAAGAGACCGGAATGGAAGCAAGGACGACGATCCTGGGATATATGCAGCGTGGCGGAAGCCCGACAGCAAAGGATCGTGTTTACGCGACGATCATGGGTGCTAAGGCAGTCGATCTGCTCTGTGAAGGAAAGAGTAATCGTGTTGTAGCATCTAAGAATGGTGAATATGTGGATTTTGATATCGACGAAGCACTTGCGATGCAAAAGACGATTTCAGAATATGAATACAGGGTCTGCCGGAATATGTCCAAAGGATATGGCGATCCGATCGAAGAAGACGTATGAGAAAAGAGACCATTACCAGCACATCGAACCGTCAGGTGAAAAGCCTGATGCAGTTGATGAAAAAAGCGCGCTTAAGAAAAGAGCAGGATGTTTTTGTGACAGAGGGGCTGCGGATCTTTTGTGAGATACCAAAGCCGTTGATCCGTGAAATCTATGTCACAGACCGGTTTCTGTCCACGCATAAAGATGTGTTGGAGGATATGGACTATACAGTGCTTTCGGAAGAGGTGTTTTCGAAAATTGCAGACACGAAGACACCGCAGGGAATCCTTTGCGTCGTAAAACGGATCTCTTCAGATCCGGAAGAGATCTACCGGGAAAACGGAACGTGGGTTTTGCTTGAGGATATACAGGATCCCGGTAATCTCGGGACGATCATAAGAACAGCGGAAGGTGCCGGCGTGGCAGGCGTTATGATGTCTTCCGGCTGTGTGGATATTTTTTCACCGAAAGTCGTGCGTTCGACGATGGGAAGCATTTTCCGTGTGCCTTTTGTGACCGGCTGCAGCCTGCAGGAAACAGTACAGTTTTTAAAAGAAAAGAATGTGGCGGTTTATGCTGCAGGAATACAGGATGCGCTTGTGTATGATGAGGCGGATTACCGGAAAGGAGCAGCATTTCTGATCGGCAACGAAGGAAACGGGTTAAGCGATGAGATGCTGCGCATGGCAGACAGACAGGTCAAGATCCCGATGCAGGGACAGCTTGAGTCTCTGAATGCCGCGATGGCGGCCGGGATCCTTATGTATGAGGCGGATCGTCAGAAGAGAGCGGGAGGCGGACATGTTTCGGATCTGGGCACGTGAATTTCAAAACAACAAAATGCTCCGTGACATGGTGGTGCCTGTCCCGGGGGATGATACCCGTACACATAAAGTATTTGCGGCGCTGAGCGAGATCTGCGACGCATTTGATCTGGGCAATCCGATCTGGCTTGATGCAAATGTGGAAGAGTTCAGACGGCAGTCCAAGACTAGATTTTATTCCGACAGTTTTATTGAACAGATTGCATTTGATTACCTGGAAATCTGGATTATTGAAGAGGATTAAACATGGCAAACAATCAACGCGTCGGCGCGATCCCGATGTTGGAAAACGTTGCAACCTGGCAGAACCTGATGTTTTTATACGAGTCGGCGATTAAGGAAGTGCGGACGAAGCTGGAGATTCTGAGTGAAGAGTTCCAGAATAATTACCGCTATAATCCGATCGAATATGTGAAGTCAAGGATCAAGAAGCCGGATGCCATTGTGAAGAAGATGCGCCGGAATGACTATGAGATCACAATGGAAAATATGGTAGAAAAAGTCAACGATATCGCAGGCGTCAGGATCGTGTGCGATTTTACATCAGATATCTACCGCCTGGTCAATATGATCAAGAATCTGAAAGAGTTTGAAGTGATCCGGGAGAAGGACTATATTGCCAATCCGAAGGATAGCGGATACCGAAGTTATCATCTGATCGTAAAGGTCCCCGTTTATACGACGACGGATGTGGTCAAGACAAAGGTCGAGATACAGATCCGCACGATCGCGATGGACTTTTGGGCAACATTGGAGCATAAGATCTATTATAAATGTGAGGGAAATGCGCCGGATTATATCAGCATGGATCTTCGGACCTGCGCGAATATCGTCGCACAACTCGATGATAAGATGCTGCAGTTAAATGATGCTGTCATGGAGGCTGCGGACGGACTTGACAATTCGGTTATAGAAGACTAATCTGTATAGCAATGGTTTTAAATTGCACTGGAGGTGTTAATAATGACAAAAATTGATATTATATCCGGTTTTTTGGGAGCCGGTAAAACAACACTGATCAAAAAGCTGTTGGAAGAGGTCTTTCAGGATGAGAAAGTCGTTCTGGTAGAAAATGAATACGGAGAGGTCGGCATTGACGGCGGCTTTTTAAAGGATGCCGGAATCGAGATCAAAGAGCTGAACTCGGGCTGCATCTGCTGTACACTCGTCGGCGATTTTTCCAGAAGCTTAAGAGATGTAATGGAGCGCTTTACACCGGACCGCATTCTGATCGAGCCGTCAGGCGTCGGTAAGCTTTCCGATGTTATGACATCGGTAAAAGAGATGGAAGAAAACTTCGATGTAAAACTGAATGCGCTGGTGACTGTTGTGAATGCAAAGAAGGCAGTGAAACAGCTGCGCGCATTTGGTGAATTTTTCGGAAACCAGATCGAGAATGCGACAACGATCGTATTAAGCCGTACACAGGAAATGGAGCAGGAGCCGCTTGACGCATGCGTGGCTGAGATCAGAGAGCGCAATCCGAAAGCAGCGATCGTAACAACTCCGTGGGATCAGATCTCTGCACAGCAGATGCTGGACGTCGTTGAGAGCCAGCGTTCCTTTATGGAAGAGATGATGGCAGAATTCGAGGCAGAGCACCATCATCATGACCACGATCACGACCACGAGCATGAGCATCATCATGACCACGATCATGACCACGACCATGAGCATCATCACGATCATGATCACGAACATGAGCATCATCACGACCACGATCATGATCACGACCATGACCACGGACACGACCATGACCACGACCAT
>JAZQEX010000046.1:0-9364 GCA_045539215.1 Eubacterium sp.
ACCTTCATGGGCGAAATCGAAAGCCGCGTGATCGACATCAAAGATGTTACTCCGGAACAGATCGAGGCTGAAGTAGCCCGTGCCTGCAGAAAGATCGGCCCGCACAGAAACTTCATCCCGTGCCTGACCACAGGTATGCCGTTCAGCCACATCCCGCATGTAGCCGGCGCCGTAGCAGAGGCAATCGATAAGATGAGTGCCGAGCTTTTCTAAACGGCTTCGCTGACGTGTAAAGGTACCGTGTACTTTTACAAAAGTATTACAAAATAAAAAGTAGGGGTGTCGTGTAGCATTACAAAAATTTTACGTAAAAAGTAAAATTTTTTAATACTACGCGGCACCCCTTTTGTTCGTATCAATTCTGTAAAAGTACACGGTACCTTAAATAAATTAACTGCCGGTCTACAGATAGTCGGCCTTTAAGAGGAATCTCTGCTCGTTCTCACAGCTGCCGACAAGGTAGAGTGTGTTGTCTTCGATCGCATATTTTAACTCTGCGGTCTGACCTTCGCGAAGCTCTTTGGTGTATTCGATCCAGATTCTCTGTAAGGAATGGCCCTTCAGCTCTGTCTCGTTCCGAAGATCTTCTGTCCAGTCCAGATAATGCGCATTGTTCATATGTCCGTACTTGTCGATCTCTTCCGGCTGTACGGTCCGTTCTACGACATTGCCCAACGTTTCCGGGAATTCCATCATCATCTTCGGAAGCTTTTGCTCACCCGGGATTTTGACGATGATCTGTTTCTCTAATTCTTCCGGATCCTGTGCCATTTTTCTGGTTTTCTGATCCATCAGGATAAACAATGCTGCCGTTGTCACGAGCGGTTCACCATCTATGGTGTAAAATGCGCATTTTCTGCTGTGCATTACAGTTCTCTTCTTGCTGGCCCAGACACGCATACAGATCTGCTCTCCTGCTTTTGGCAGTCTTACGATCGTGATCTCATTCCATACAATGATCCAGCTTAATGCAGCGTCCTGCAGCGCCTTCACCGTCGTTCCCGAGAAACGGTCCAGATGCTTTTCTACCATAACCTGCATCTCTCTGACAAGGTCTGCCGGATGCATCACGCCATTGTCATCTGCCTGCTCCTCTTTGACTTCCGTAATAATCTCAAACACGCCTTCCGGACACTCTTTTGTAAACTCCGGAAATACAATATCCTGATGTTCCATGCTTTTTTCTCCTTTACTTGACTGAAAAATCAATACTCTTTATACCGCCAGGAAGAACTTGATCAAGAAGATTGCCGCAATAATATAAGTCAGGATTGAAATATCTCTCCATTTTCCGGAGAAAACCTTGATCAGTGTATGTGTTACGATACCGATACCGATGCCGTGTCCGATGGATCCTGAGATCGGCATTGCGATCAGCATCAGCGCCACCGGAATGACATGATCTACGGATTCGAAACTGATGTTTTTAAGTCCCATCAGCATCAGCGCTCCGACATAGACCAACGCTGCTGAGGTTGCTGCCGGCGGAATGATGCCTGCGATCGGCGCGATGAACATACATGCCAAAAACAGGATTCCGGATACGACAGAGGAAAGTCCTGTTCTACCGCCTGCCTCCACACCGGAAGCCGACTCTACGAATGTCGTAACCGTAGACGTTCCCATCACAGAACCGGTACAGGTTCCGATCGCGTCAGACAAAAGCGCTTCCTTCATCTGTGGCATATTGCCTTTTTCATCGAGCATATTCGCTCTGGACGCAGTACCAACCAGCGTACCGATCGTATCAAACATATCTATGATACAGAACGTAATGATCAGCGTTACTGCAGTAAACCAGCCGATCTCGAAAAAACTCTTGAAATCTACCTTAAACAGCGTCTGATTGACCATATCTCCAAACGCCGGTACAAAACTTGCTGATTTTAAGGAAATGAACGGATTGATCTTTAAAAAGACCGCTTCGCAGAACCAATATAATCCTGAAGCCAGGAGCATACCGATCATAACATTTCCCGTTACGTTCTTCTTAGCCAGAACAACCATGACAATGATGCCGAAAAACAGTGTGACAACCGTAAGCACCATCATCGGGTACGCGTCACCCATCTGCAGCTTCGCATATCCGGCAGTCAGCGATCCGAAGAAGTCACGCAGAACATACCACACATTTCCCTTGGAATCATAGATACCTACATTCGATCCAAGACCGATATTGATCAGCATCAGACCGATCGCCGGCGAGATCGCGAGACGGATCCGAAGCGGAATCGCATGTACGATCTTCTCACGGATATTAAAAATCGATAAGAAGATGAATACAATACCTTCCACCAAAATGATCGACAGTGCTGACCGGAAGGATTGCAGATAAGACATTCCTGTGATCGCTACGATATTCGTTACAATAACAGCAAAGAAGCTGTTCAGACCCATACCGGGTGCCATCGCAAACGGTTTATTTGCGAGCAGCGCCATACAAAGTGTTCCGATACCCGCAGACAGACAGGTCGCAAGGAATACCGCATTCCAGAGCTCCTGCCCGCTCGCACCAAATCCTGTCAGGATGTTCGGATTCAATGCGATGATGTAGGCCATCGTCATAAACGTTGTAAAGCCCGCTATGATCTCAACCCGTACAGTGGTTCCATTCTCTTTCAGTTTAAAAAGTCGTTCCAATTGTCAATCTCCCATTCTGTTTATTGTAAAACCACTATTCAATAATATGGGTTTTTTCGTCGGATTTCAATGGGGGTACCGCAATTTTGTAATAGTACACGGTACCTGTTCCTGTTATAATCACATACAGGAGGAATAAAACCATGAATACCCGACAGATTGAATATTTTCTTGCCGTGGCAGATGAATTGAGCTTCACACGGGCCGCGGAAAAACTGTTTGTTTCCCAGACTGCTGTCACACAGCAGATCCGTGCTTTAGAAGAACAGATGGGCGTAACGCTGTTTTCCCGCACCAAGAAAAAAGTCGAACTGACCCCGGCTGGGGTGCAATTTCAGATCGAAGGCCGTCAGATCTTAGAGCATATCGACAATGCCTTCATCCATGCGCGGGACGCATCTGAGGGAATGACCGGCGGTCTTGAGATCGGATTTGCCAACTATGCCAGCAATATCCTCTCCAACAGCCTGCAGGAATTTCACAGTCACTATCCCAATATCAGACTGCATTTCAGGTCCTGTAACCCTTCTGTCTTATTGGACCGGTTAAGACTCGGCGAACTGGATCTGATCTTTTCACCGGTCTTTGACCCTTCCGTATATGAAGAATGTTACTTGCAAAACATTGCCTATACTTCTCTGATCGTCGTGCTCCCGAGTACGCATCCGCTTGCCGGAAGGCACTATCTGACCAAAAAAGATCTTGCAAATGAAAACCTGATCCTGGCATGTACGCCTGACAGTAAGATCGGGGAAGACCGGCTGATTATCAACAGCTTCCTTGAGGATGGCTATCATCCCAAAATTGTAGACCGTATCGAGGATGCGGAAACCATTCTTTTGATGGTCGCCGTACAGATGGGGATTTCGATCCTTCCCTCCTACATCACGCTGCCGGTTACGAATGACCGCCGTATCGTTGCGATTCCTTATGAACCGGATCTACTGTCCAATTATTCTGCCATCAGTCTGGAAGATAATGAAAATCCGGCTTTAAAAATCATGCAAACGTTCCTGAATGAAAGGAAAACACCAAATGAACGCTAATAACTATAATGAAAACCTGTTATCTTTTATCGAACAGTCACCTACCAGCTTTCATGTGATTGAAAATCAAAAAAACATTCTGCTGCAAAACGGATATCAGCAGCTGGATGAGAGCCAAAGCTGGGCACTCAGCGCCGGAGGAAAATACTTTGTCATAAGAAACGATTCCTCTCTCGCCGCTTTCAGAATCCCGGAATCAGACTCTCACGGCTATATGATCATGGCCAGCCATTCGGACGCTCCGGCCTTAAAGATCAAAAAGAATCCCGAAATGAAGGTATCTGATGAATATATCAAGCTGAATATCGAGGCTTATGGCGGTCTTCTGATGGCCCCCTGGCTTGACCGCCCGCTCTCTGTCGCCGGCCGGATCATTCTCCGGTGTGAAGACGGATTCTATGTGCGCCTGGTCAACATCGACAAAGATCTGCTTGTCATTCCGTCTCTTGCAATCCATATGAACCGCTCCGTCAATAAGGGATATGAATTCAATGTACAAAAAGATCTTCTGCCGCTCTATGGCGATGCTGACAGCTGCACGCTCTTAGAGCTGATCGCAAAAGAAGCCGGCGTCAACCCTGAAGATATCATCGATTCAGATCTGTTCCTGTATAACAGAGAAAAAGGATGCACCTTTGGCGCATCCGATGAGTTTTTGCTTAGTCCGCGTTTAGACGATACACAGTGTGCATTTGCATCCCTGCAGGGCTTCCTGGAAAGCGAAGACTCTATGGGCGAAAATGTACCTGTTCATATTGTATTTGACAACGAGGAGGTCGGTTCTTCCACAAGACAGGGCGCAGCATCCACATTCCTGTCCGATCTTCTGCTGCGCATCAGCGAAGCGCTCGGCGAGGCACACAGCACACATCTTATGCACCTTTCACAGAGCTTCATGCTTTCAGCAGACAACGCGCATGCGCTTCATCCGAACCACACCGACAAGAGCGATCCCGTTAACCGTCCGGTCTTAAACGGTGGTGTTGTCTTAAAGCACAGTGCAAATCAGAAATATACGACAGACGCGGTCTCTGCTTCGATCGTCCGTCTGCTCGCAGAAAAAGCCGGAATCTCTCTGCAGGAATTCCATAATCGCTCCGATCAGCCGGGCGGCTCCACTCTTGGCAATATTTCCTGCAATCAGGTCGCTGTCTGCACCGCTGATATCGGTATCGCACAGCTCGCGATGCACTCCATCTGTGAAACCTGCGGCGCAAAGGACACCGAAGACCTCATCAAGCTGGCGACCACACTGTTTTCCGCCGAGCTCGTGAAAAGTGATGATACCTATCAGTTGTCATTTTGATCAACCGTTTTTTTGATCCATTTAAACAACAACGGATAAACTGCCAGCAAAACAAACAGGATGATCGCATAGCGTACACTGCGAACGATAAAAGCCGCCATGCCCGGCGTATCTAAAAACGCGTCGGAAAACGGCAGTTTCAGCAATGCGTTCAATACAAAGTACAACACTGCTCCTCCCAAGATCCGAAGGATTGCCGGGAGGAGTTTTCTGGTTGGTTCAAACCGTACAAACCGTTCCTCGAACGGAATCGATAAAAAGAATCCCGCCATGATCCCAAGTCCTGTATAATAATCTTCCGTTCTGCAATAGGTTGCCCCGATGCAGGCGATCAGAAACAAGATCAGGTGGAACAGATTCTGTCGCTTGATATGTGTCTGCAGATAGGAAATCACAAACAGGATCGCTGTTCCGACGATCCAGCCCGCCAGTACATCGGTCGGAAAAAAGCTTCCCATTGAAAGTAAAATGTATTCCCGTCCATCGCTTTATTTTATAAATCCTCTTTTCATTTTGTCTCAGTCAGTACTTTCTCTTCTGTGAGGCGGGCCGCTTCGTCAATCACATCCTCATAACCGGTCAGAGCCGCAAACGGCGCAAACTGCGCAGCCCGTTTTTCAGGCGCCATCTGCGGATGCTTCTTTGATACATGATGCGGCAGATTTACGATATCCTCATACGGCCAGTCTGTACGGTCGTTTTTTTGATTGGTCTCATATTCTGTCATGCCTTATGACCTCCGACCTGCTCATTGCGCTGTTTTCCTGTCGCACCTTCCTGCAGGTTCAATCCCTTTAAAATCGCATTCTTTCCGTATTTGTTCTTGATCGAGAGCATCGCTTCCTGCAACTGGCGCTCCTTTGCCAGAGCCTCATCCTGCTGTCTGCGTTCTTCTTCCAGCGCCTGATAATCTGTAAACAGATCCATCTGCTCATATGTGTTGGCATACTCTGCTTTCTTCGCCGCATCCTCAGTCAGCACATGATTAACGACGATCGTGACACGGCGGATCAAAAGCTTCGGATCAACCGTTCTGTCATAGATCTTAAGCGCCGCGTCCATGATCAATTTTCCGGATGATGTATGGTGCTTCAGATTCTCTGTCCCGTGCGCATGCTTCGGAACCTTTTTCCCATACCAGTCCGTTGCGATCTCTCCTTTATAGTCATTTGCCTGATTCGTCTTAGAAAACGCTTCATATCCGATCGTCAAAACGATCTGATCCGTTACCATCCGTTTTTCCACGAGATCCAGTGCGATCGCATCTGCCATCTCCTGAACAATGATCCGGGCCTTATCAAAACTGTACGGGCTCATCAGCACCTGTCCCGATGTAAAAGAACGTTCCTCCGGTTCATAGGCCTTCACCAGATCAATGGTGCACGGTTCCCATCCCCATGCATGATCGATCAAAAGCTCCGCATTCACACCAAACATCTGGTATAAAAGATCTTCATTCTGGATCGAGCAGCGGGCAACATCCCCCATCGTATATAATCCGGCCGCGTTCAGCCTTTTGGCATAGCCCTTCCCGACGCGCCAGAAATCCGTCAGCGGCTTATGGTCCCACAGCTGCCTGCGATAGCTCATCTCATCAAGCTCCGCGATCCTGACACCATTTTTATCGGGCGCTGCCTTTTTCGCCATGATATCCATCGCGATCTTCGCAAGATAAAGGTTCGTCCCGATGCCTGCTGTCGCTGTGATCCCCGTCTCCTTTAACACATCCCGCATCATGGTCATCGCAAGCTCATGTGCCGTCATTCCATAGGTCGAGAGATAGTTGGTCGCATCGATCAGCACCTCATCGATCGAATAGACATGGATATCCTCCGGCGCGATATACTTCAGATAGATCTGATAGATCCTTGCGCTGACCTCCATATAATGCGCCATCTGCGGCGGTGCCGCGATATAATCCACTTCCAGCGACGGATCCTTTGCAAGGTCAACGGCATTGTGTGACTTCCCGCTGAAAGCACCTGCCATGCGCAGCCTGTTGGCATTGACCTCCTTGATCCTCTGCACGACTTCAAACAGTCTTGCCCGTCCCGAAATGCCGTATGACTTAAGAGAAGGCGAAACCGCCAGACAGATCGTCTTTTCCGTCCTGGAAACATCCGCGACCACCAGATTCGTCGTCAGCGGATCCAGTCCCAGTTCCATGCATTCAACAGATGCATAAAACGACTTCAGATCGATCGCAATATATTGTTTTCTCTTCTCTCTGTTTCCACTCATACCTGTAGATTCCAGAACCCTGTACCGGTCTCCGGATCAAATGTCCTTCCAATCATACCGCCTATTACCGGCCGAAGTTCAATCTCTGCTGTATACAGTACCGTGGAGGATTTCATATGTCCGGCAACCATATGGTGACCATCCTGATCGCGGAACGAATAAAGGCCATGTGTATGATGATACAACTCTCCGTTCTCATCTGATACCACGTTTCCTGTGAGATTTACGAGCTCCAGTGTGCCTTCTACATGTTCTGTTTCAAAGTCACCGAGTTCTGCGATAAATGTCTGCATATCCACATCACTGCAGCCGCCGATCCCTGTAAAATAAGCGGAACGGATTCCTTCTTTTTTGCAAATATCTAAAATCGTCTGGATGATCTCATCTCCGCGATCCATGCGAATGTAATACGTTTCTCCGAATTTTCTGTAGTCCATATTCTCCTGCTCCTTCCTTTGATTTCTTATCATTATACCAATGCTTTGAAAATACGTATAGTTCTTTTCCCGGTATTCTTACCTTATGCAATCACAGTTCTTTGCGTTTATAATTATTTACATTTGCATTTTATTGTGTTATGCTATAGAAAAGTATGACAGAAAGGAGCCATTATGGCAAGAAGAAATTTTGACCGTTCTACATCTGATAATATCCCCGTCATCTGCGAGCGGATCCGCTTTTACAGAGAAAAAGCAGGTCTGGAGCAAAAGGAGCTTGCAAAGCAGATCGGTATCACCGGGAATTCCGTCAGCAACTGGGAAAACGGACGCTCCCGCCCGGATATCAACCTGATCCCAACGCTTTGCAGTGTGCTGGGCGTGTCTCTGTATGAGTTATTTGATCTTTCAGATCCGCACATGCACTACACACGAGATGAGCAGACGCATCTGGAGACTTACCGCAGGCTTTCCACAGGACATCGTTATGCCGTCGATCAGCTGATGGATTCTTTGATCCATGTAGAAGAAAACTCTGTCACGCCCAAGATCTGTTCTCTCATGCACTTTTCGCGTTCCCTGGCAGCCGGCATTGGCGATCCGACTGAGCTTGAGGACAATGCCACACAGATCTTCTTATATGCTGACCGGATCAACAGCCGCGCAAACTGTGTTTTCACCGTCAGCGGCGACAGTATGGAACCGGACTACCATGACGGCGATCTGGTCCTTGTCGAGCGGATTCCGGACGCTCCGGAGCTGTCAAACGGAGAGATCGGCGCATTTATCGTCGGGAACGAGACCTATATCAAGCAGTATGAAAAAGACGGCCTGCATTCATTAAATCCTGACTATGCACCCATGCACTTTACGGATGATGCTTCTGTCTATCTGATCGGGCGCGTATTGGGCGTACTGGCACCGGAGGATATTGCCGCAGACAGCGACGTCGAAGCATTTTTAAAGACGGGTGATGACCGTTGAAAAGACAGTACATCGCGATCGACATGAAGTCCTTCTACGCTTCTGTCGAATGTGTCAGCCGCGGGCTGGATCCCCTGCGGGCGAATCTCCTCGTAGCAGACGCATCCCGTTCCGACCAGACGATCTGTCTGGCGGTTTCTCCTGCCTTAAAAGCCATCGGCGTTCCATCACGGCCGCGCCTCTTTGAAGCAAAGCAGGCGATCAGAAAATATGAGCAGGCACACCACACCCGTGTCTACTACTACACTGCGATCCCCCGCATGGCAGAATATGAGCGCATTTCCGCACAGATTTACTCTGTCTATCTGCGCTATGCTGCCCCAGAAGACATCCATGTGTACTCCATCGACGAGTGCTTCATTGACTGTACACCATATCTGCATTTGTATGAATCAGATGCCAGGGCCGCCGGGCAGAAAACAGCCCATTACTACGCCATGACCATCATCCGTGATGTATTAAAAGAGACCGGTATCACAGCAACCGTCGGCATCGGCACGAATCTTTATCTTGCCAAGATCGCAATGGACATCGTTGCCAAAAAGCGCGCACCGGATGCAGACGGCGTTCGGATTGCAGAGCTCGACGAGTTCTCATACCGCTATCTGCTATGGGATCACCGTCCGTTGACTGACTTCTGGCAGATTGGCCGCGGGAAGGCGAGACGCATACATAAATATTACATGTTTACGATGAAGTCGGAGGCCAAG
>JAZQEX010000047.1:0-10771 GCA_045539215.1 Eubacterium sp.
ATCAGGTCTTGTCTTCCTAAGACCGCTTGGCCTCCGACTTGGGCAAAAAAGTCGGACCGGATTTCAGATGTCATGGGGACATTGTGCGTTGCGTTTGCCGCAGTTGCAATTGCGATCACAGTTGTCGTATTCCTGCTTGCAAATCCGATATTGCATGCGATGGATACGCCGCCGGAAGCCTATGCACAGACATTAAACTATCTTCGCATCTGTGTGATCGGTACCATCTTCATCTATCTTTATAATGTTATGGCAGCGCTGCTGCGTGGGGTCGGGGAATCAATGATCCCGATGTTTATGATCATTGTGACAGCGGTGTTAAACATTGTTCTTGACCTGATCCTGGTCGGCGCATGTGGCATGAGCGCGACGGGTGCAGCGATCGCAACGCTGATCTCACAGATCGTATGCTGCGTTCTTGTCTTTCCGCTGGCAGGCAAAAAATATGCGTTTTTCAATTTGAAAAATGTACGATTTAAGATTGATGGCGGTATTCTGAAAAATGCGTTAAAGATTGGATTCCCGCAGGCAATACAGTTCACACTGACAAATATCTCATTCATCCTGGTTTTGGCATTGGTCAACCATTATGGGAATACTGCGGCAGCGGTTTCGGCTTCGGTCACAAGGCTGAGTTCGTTTGCAGTACTTGCGGGACAGGCTGTGATGGGTGCGATCATTGCAATGAGTGGTCAGAATATCGGAGCGGGGCAGTATAACAGGGCCAGAAAGGGCATGCTGATCGGAATCGTATATGCGCTTCCGCTGGCGGTCGTCTTTTTCCTGTTATCAGAATTCATTCCGGAGACAATGCTTCAGATCTTTACGACAGACCAGGCGGTTCTTGCGATGGGAGGTCCATACCTTCGGATTTTTGCATGGAGTTTCCTGATCGAGACGGTCATGTTCTGTATGTTCGGGCTGCTGATCGGCGCAGGTTATACACATGTTACATTGAGCTGTGCGATCGTAAATGCATTTGCAGTCCGCTATGCATTGGCAAGGATCCTTAGTACGTTGACACCATTAGGATTCCTGGGGATCGCATTGGCGTATCCGTTTGCGCCGCTTTGTTCGTGTATCATTGTAGGCACGTTTATCCTGACGGGACGATGGAAAAAAAGCAGGGTCAATTTGGAAAAATAAATACGCAAAAGAGATTATCCTGAATGTATCTGTATTAAAAATATGGTACACTCAGGATATATTTTATTTTGAATCATTAAGGAAAAGCTGAATGGATCAACAGAAAAATAAAGGAAATTATAAAAAAAACTATCAGCAGATCAACGAGGCAGAAAAGCGCCGCAGGGCAGAAGCCAGACGGAAAAGGCGGGAAAAGCAGGCAAAGAAGCGTGCGCGCAGAGCAACCAGAGAAAAGGCGCTTCATGCATCTATGCTGAACCAGATCCCCGAGCAGTATATTGATTTCTTCCCGGAAGCCAGAAAGATGCACCGTCGTTTTGTGCTGCATATCGGGCCGACGAATTCCGGTAAAACCTATGAAGCGATGCAGGCTTTAAAAGCGGCAGGGGACGGGATTTATCTTGCGCCGCTAAGACTCTTGGCATATGAAAAATTTGAGCAGATGAACGTTGAGGGCTATCCGTGTTCCCTGGTGACAGGCGAGGAACGCTATCTGATGGATAAAGCCATGTTTCAGGCATCGACGATCGAGATGCTCAATTTAGAACGACATTACAGCTGTGCCGTGATCGATGAGGCACAGATGGTTGCAGACGATGAGCGTGGAGGTTCCTGGACAGCTGCGATCCTGGGCGTTTGTGCGAACGAAGTACATGTATGTATGGCACAGAATGCTGAACAGCTTATCATCCGTATGATCACAGAGTGCGGTGATACTTACGAGATCGTCCGCCATGAGCGTATGACGCCATTGATCTGTGAAAAAGAAAAGTTCCGCCTCCCGGAAAGTGTGATGCCCGGGGATGCACTGATCGTATTTTCCAAAAAGAATGTGCATGCAGTTGCGTCAGAACTGCAGGGAAAAGGATACAAATGCAGCGTGATCTACGGCGCACTGCCATATGATGTACGTCATGAACAGGCAAGATTATTTGCGGAAGGCATCAATGATGTCGTCGTCGCTACAGATGCGATCGGCATGGGACTGAACCTCCCGATCAGGCGGGTATGCTTTCTCGAGATGGCAAAGTTTGACGGAAAAGATGTCAGAGATCTGATGACAGAAGAGATCAAACAGATCGCCGGCCGCGCCGGAAGATTCGGGATCTATGACGAAGGTCACGTGACATCCCTTCTGCTGAGAAGTCGTGTGCAGGAAGCGTTGGAAGAACCCAGTGAACCGCTCGTCTACGCGACCGTAGGATTCCCGGAGACATTGCTTGGACTGAATGCGCCGCTTCTGGATATTCTGCGAAGATGGTCGCAGGTCAAGATGAATGTCGGCTATAAACGGGCAGACACAGAACGCATGATCAAGCTGTGTAAAGAGATCCGCGACATTTCGGAAAACAAGACCTTCTTATACGATTGCCTGACGGTTACATTTGATGAAGGCAATCCCTGGCTGTTCCGCATCTGGAAGGAAATGTGCCGGTTTGAGGCCGGGGATGAGTGTTATCCGGTTGAAAAACGGATTCCGTCTGTTCATTACATTAAAAAGATCCGGGAAGACCTGGATGATCTGGAGCAGCAGTTTAAGTTATGTGACCTTCTGTACAGTTACTGCGATAAATTCGATCATGATGAATACGTCGATGAGATTATCCGGAGAAAAAATATGATCTCAGAAGAGATCATCCGTGTGCTTGCAAAGCAGAAGCTAAAACCCCGGACCTGTAAATACTGCGGGAAAGTGATCCCGTGGAATTTCCGTTATGGAATCTGTGAATCATGTTTTCGTAAGATACGTGGCAGAGAGGAGATCTAAAAATGGTAACATTGCAGATGCTGTTATATTTTCTGCTGAACAGGAACCTGGATCCTGAATATAAAGCACGATCTGCGAAGGGGAAAAGGAGTCATAACGACTCTGACTTTCTTGGTGTACATCAGTTTGAAGGTGCGGCAGATGAGGACGCAGGGCGTTATTTGCAGATTGCGGCACCGGACGACTTGCTCGCACATCGGGATGCGGTACAAAATGACATGGTATGCCTGGTTCCGTGCGGAAAAGAGACACGTGATCAGTTGTCTGAAGCATTGCCATGCGGTCTGATCTTTGTGGACAGCCAGTATTCCGTGGCTTACCTTTTGAATCTTTTGATCAATCTGTTTTCAGCCTTGGCGGATTGGGACAAAAACATGCATATCTGTGCATTGTCCGGAGAATCGCTGCAAAACCTGATGCGTTTGAGTCAGGATATGCTGGAATACCCGACCATTATTTTTGATGCAGGATTTGCTGTGCTGGCATACTCAGAAAATATGCCAAAGGAGTATGAATATTTTCATGCGACGGTAAAACGTGGTTACACAGATGCAGAAACCATGAATCTTGTGAAAGAGCACGACATCTTTCACATCATGGAAAAAGAACCGGAGCCGTTTGTCGCCCCAGCGGTTGAAGATGAAGATATCAGCAATATTTATTTTGCATTTCGCGGAGACCGTAATATTCTGGGTTATGCCTGTGTGTTTACCAATGAAAAGACGATTCATCCGGGTTACCTGGATTTACTGAACATCTTTAATGATAATATGACATTTTGCCTGAAGAGGGATTTTGAAAACAGAATCTTCGGACAGATGATGCATGAAGCCTTTTTCCATAACCTGCTGAATCCGACGGGAATCTCGAAGGAACAGGTTTCTGATCAGATCCGGAATCTGGAGGGCTTATCAGAAACAGGGCATTTTGTACTGGGTGTGGTTCGCTTTTATGATCACGGCGAAATCCCCTTGCCGTTTCTTGCCAGACAGATGACGCAGGTGATGTGGGATATTAAGCCATTTCTATATGAAAACCAGATCTGTTTGTTCCGGATATTGGACCAGAAGAAAAACCAGCCGGGTATTTTGTCGGAAACGGAAGAAAAGAATCTGAAGGCTTTGCTGGGACATTATACCTGGGCACTTGGCATCAGCAATCCCTTTGAAAATGTTTTGCAATTAAAAACAGCGTACAGAGAAGCGATCCAGGCATTGCGTTTTCACGTTCCGGAGGAAAACAGCATCTGCAGATATTCAGACTGGTATCTGTTTGATCTGTTTTCGACAATTGAACAGAAAATGCCGGTTTCCCGCTTTTGCATGGGCCTTTATTGCGATTTAAAAGAGCATGACCGGTCAAACAACAGCAATTATACCGATCTGGTTTTATGCTATATCAAGCATGACTGCAATACGACGCATACCGCAGAGGCGATGTATCTGCATCGAAATACGGTGATGAAAGCCGTGCGTTTTGTAGAAGAAAACTGGGGTGTCAGCTTATCGGATCCGAATCTGAAGCTGCAGTTGCTGATAGGAGAGCAGGCAGACCGTTATGTTAACGCAGAGTGAATGGCAAAAAATAGATCTGTTTGAACGCATTGAACGTTCAAGCTTTCGGATGCGTTTTGTGCTTCGTGATGCAGATCGGGACTATATTGAGAAAAAGGGCCCGGATGTGATCCGCGAACATGCAGAGGATTTTGTGCGCAAGCGCCTGGCACCGGCACATCCTAAGAACGATGGGAAGCAAACCCCGATGCGTGGGGCACCGAAAGGGCATCCTGTGTTTCTGGCACAGCATGCAACAGCGACCTGCTGTCGAGGCTGTCTGGAAAAATGGCATGGAATCCCGCAAGGGAGAGAACTGACACAGGCTGAGCAGGAATATGTGGTGAATGTCCTGATGGAATGGATCAACAGGTCGTGTGCAAAGTGCACACGAAAAGACGGGTAAAGCGTTCGGAAATATCAATTTTGATAATGAAAACCTCTTATGTTTTTGATACGATTTTCTCAACAGAAAACGTATCAGACATGTAAGAGGTTTTTTGATTTCGAAAGGAGTATAGGCGATGGGAAAAACAGTGGATGTTGATGTTTGCATCATGGGCAGCGGCCTTGCCGGAATGGGTGCAGCATATAAGCTGGCAAATGCAGGCGGACTGAAGGTGGCAGTATTTGAAAAATATCCGGCACAGGGTGGCGCAGTTTCAAACTGCCCAATGTGTGTATGCTCCACACCGGATACGCCGGAAGCACAGAAAAGTGCATATGAAGTTTGGGGACGTTTCTCAAACTACAGAGCAAATATGGCACTCGTCAGCAAGGTGCTCAAATATAGTTCAGAGTTTCCGAAGATTTTTCTGGAAGAGCTGGGAATCAAGTCACCGATGATTGTAAAACGTCCGCCAGAAGAATATGGCCAGATGCGCGGTTATACAATGGGACATGCCAACGGCCTGGATGTCGGAGATTACTATTTTATCGAGGGACGCGGCAAGGGACATGCCATGGCGTTAGCGCTCCTTCGGTTGCGCTTTATGCTGGAAAAGAAAGGCGTGGAGTTCTACTTCCGGACACCGATCAAAAAGATCATCCGTGAAGAGAACGGCGGTAAGGTAACAGGCGCGATCGCTTACGATAAAGACGGCAATGAGATCGAGATCAAGTGCAAGGCGCTGATCGTTGCATCAGGCGGCATTACCAACAATATGGAAATGATGAAAGAGCTTGGTGTGATCAATACGAAGTTTGAAGAAGTTTATACAGATGGTTATCAGGTCAACATTACCTTCCCGGACAGCTGCCAGGATGGAGATGGCCAGAAGGCAGTCTGGGAGATCGGCGGCAAAAAGACCGGTATCGTAATCAGTGCGGATCCGCAGGTTCCGAATCCTGGCGTACGTGTCGGCCCGAACACACCGTGGCTTGCGGCAAACCAGACCAAGATCATTACAGAGCAGCCGTATCTGCGTGTAACAGAGCTGGGCAGACGTTTTATCAATGAGGAAATGTCAAATAACCATACATCGATCTCTTCCTCTATGATCCGAAGAGCACAGAACATGTGCTGCTACATGATCTTTGATGAAGATACAGCAAAGAAGCTGGCTGAAGAGGGTGTAGAAGAGGGTTATGTATACTTCATCTTCAAGGGTGCGAAATGTGAGAACATCCGCGGCCAGATCGATGAGATGATCGCGAAAGGCAACAAACATGTCTGCCATTTTGATACCATCCATGAAGTGGCTGAGTATATGGGTATCAATGAAGAAAACTTAAAAGAAACGATCGCGAAATACAATCATGCAAAAGAGATCGGCTTTGATGAAGATTTCTTCACAGATCCGAAATACATCCGTCCGGTCCGTGAAGAATCCGGCCACATTTATTGCTACCGGATCTTTGCAGGCGGCTATGATACCATGGGCGGTCTTGCAATAGACGAAAATGCAAACGTTCTCGATGAAAACAACTATCCGATCGAAGGACTGTATGCAGGCGGCGACATGGTAACAGGCAGTGTCTATGGAGATCCGCCAGACAACGCAGGCGGAAATGTACATGGCTCTATGCCGACCGGTATGCTGGCAGGCGACTCTGCGGCAGCATATGTAAAAGGATTGAAATAGGCCGGGCCTGTATTGATACGATTAGGAGGAATCATTATGAGAATTGAAATAGCTGATTATTGCATCCGTTGTGGCATCTGTGAAGATTGCTATCCGGATATTTATAAAAGAAATTATGAAGATCACTGCATGGATATCCTGGTAGAGGAAGTGACACCGGAATTAGAAGAGCGTGTGAAAGAATCCATTGCTGATTGCGCAGTAGCAGCGATCAAGCTGGTAAAATAATCGCCGTTCAAAATTGAAAACCATTCCCATATTTATTGACAAACGAGAACCATTCCCTTACAATTGGGAATGGTTCTCATATTTTAAGGAGGATGTTTATGGGTACACAGTCAAAATATAAGACAAAGCAAAGAGACATCTTATTAAAATATCTTCAGAAGTCAAGCGGCCATATCACGGCAGGGGATGTCTGCGAATACTTTAAGGAGCAGGGCTCATCGATCGGACAGTCGACAGTTTATCGACAGCTCGAAAGCCTGGTGGATGAAGGGATTATCAATAAATATATCATTGACGGGACCAGCCCGGCCTGCTTTGAATACATTGGCGATACATGTCACGCGGATGATTCGATTTGCTTTCACTGTAAATGTGAAAAATGCGGGAAGCTGATCCACATGCATTGTGATGAACTGGAAGAGATCCAGCATCACCTTTATGAAGAACATCATTTTAAAATCAATCCGATGCGGACCGTTTTTTACGGAGTGTGTGAAGATTGCCAGTAGTTTGAACAGAAAGGATTTTAGTTCCATGAAAAAAATCATTACCGTTTTGGTCGCAGCAGTATTTGCGATCGGATGTCTCACAGCATGCGGTTCCACGCAGAGCGCACCGGAAGCCGGTGGTTCTTCGGGGGGAGAAGCACAGGCAAAGGCAGCGGATGTATCGGGAGACGGCATCAGCATTGTGACAACCATTTTCCCGGAGTATGACTGGGTTCGTGAGGTCATAGGAGACAATCCGGCAAATGCAGATGTGACGATGCTTCTTGATAAAGGTGTCGATATGCACAGCTTTCAGCCGTCCGCACAGGATATCATGAAGATTGCCAACTGTGACCTGTTCATCTACGTTGGCGGCGAGTCGGATGAATGGGTAGAGGATGCTTTAAAAGAGGCGGTCAATGAAGATATGGTCGTGATCAATCTTCTTGATGCCCTCGGAGAGAATGCCAAAGAAGAGGAAATCGTCGAGGGAATGGAAGCCGAAGAAGAGCATGAGCACGGCGAAGAGGAACACAGTGAAGAAGAGGCAGAGTATGATGAGCATGTGTGGCTTTCTCTGAAAAATGCCGACACACTGGTCAATGTGATCGCAGATGCGATCGAAACCGTCGACCCTGAGAATGCGGATACCTATGCCGCGAATGCTGCAGCCTATACAGAGCAGATCAAAGCACTGGATGCATCGTATGCGGAGGCAGTTGCAAATGCCGGTACGAAGACGGTACTGTTTGGGGACCGTTTCCCGTTCCGCTATCTGACAGATGATTATGGTCTTTCCTATTATGCTGCCTTTGCAGGATGCTCCGCTGAGACAGAAGCTAGCTTTGAGACAGTGATCTTCCTGGCGGAAAAGGTCGATGCGGAGAACTTAAGCGCGATTCTGACGATTGAAGGCAGTGACCAGAAGATTGCGCAGACGATCAATGAGAATACAACAACAAAAGACCATCAGATTCTTTGCATGAACTCTATGCAGTCGACGACGTCACAGGATGTGGAAGCAGGTGCGACCTATCTTTCCATCATGAATGAGAATCTTGAGGTGTTAAAACAGGCGCTGCAGTAGAAATGCTTGGCAGGCCGGAAGCAGAGTGAGCATATGGCATTGATGACAGTCAGGAATCTGTCCGTTGGATACGATTCCAATCCAATTAAAGAGAATATTAATTTCAGCATCGGGCAGGGAGATTATCTTTGCATTGTCGGAGAAAACGGATCCGGCAAATCCACATTGATGAAAACCCTGCTGCGCCTGCAAAAGCCATTGTCCGGAGAGATCATGGTCGGTGACGGACTGCAGGAAAATGAGATCGGCTATCTTCCGCAGCAGACGGATGTGCAGCGAGACTTCCCGGCATCGGTCCGGGAAATTGTGCTGTCCGGATGTCAGGGAAGAAGTAAAAACAGACCGTTTTACAGCCGTGCCGACAAACAGATGGCTGCCAAAAATATGGAGCGCATGGAGATCGCAGATCTGGCAGGCAGATGCTATAGAGAACTCTCCGGCGGACAGCAGCAGCGTGTTCTTCTGGCACGCGCACTCTGTGCGACGGAAAAAATGCTTTTTCTGGACGAACCGGTGGCAGGTCTCGATCCGAAAGTGACGGCTTCTTTGTATGAGCTGATCGCAAGGCTGAATCAGGAAGGCATCACGATCGTCATGGTTTCACACGATATCGATGCTGCGCTGGAATATGCGACGCATATTTTACATGTCGGGAAACACATCTTTTTTGGGACGACAGAAGAATATCTGGACAGTGAAAACAGAAAACTGTTCCTGACGCAGGAAGGAGGGATGCAGGATGCTTGAGATGTTATCGATGTATCTTTCCTATCCGTTTGTACGCTATGCGATCATTGTCGGCGTACTGATCGCGCTCTGTTCATCGCTTCTTGGCGTGACACTGGTTTTGAAACGGTTTTCCTTTATCGGTGATGGACTTTCACATGTGGCATTCGGCGGCGTAGCGATCGCAGCGGTTTTGAATCTGACCAATCAGATGCTGATCGTTTTGCCGATCACGGTAGTCTGCGCGATCCTTCTGCTTCGTGCGGGACAAAACACCAAGATCAAGGGAGATGCTGCGATCGCGATGATCTCTGTTGCGGCGCTGGCATTCGGTTACCTGATCATGAACATATTTGCAGCTTCTGCAAATATTAGTGGTGATGTCTGCAGTACACTTTTCGGATCCACGTCGATCCTGACGCTGACAAAGTGGGAAGTGCTTCTTTGCATGATCTTATCGATCGCTGTCGTTGTGCTGTTTATCCTGCTTTATAACAAGATCTTTGCAGTGACATTTGATGAAAACTTTGCCAAGACCGCAGGTATTAAGGCGGAACGATACAATCTGCTGATCGCGATCATCATCGCAGTGATCATCGTATTGGCGATGAATCTTGTGGGAGCACTCTTGATCACGGCACTGGTCGTATTCCCAGCGCTTTCCGCAATGCGTCTGTTCCACAGCTTCCGCTCTGTGACGATTTTTTCCGCAATTCTTTCGGTCGTATGCGCACTGGCAGGAATCCTGATCTCGATCCTTGCCGGAACACCGGTGGGTTCAACGATCGTGGCAGTCGATGTGCTGGCATTTCTGGTCTGTCTGGTTGCGGGTAAGGTGAAGGCATAGGAGATTGAATGATGAAGAAAAGATATCTGGCAAGTGTGGCAGTTTTGATGATCGTACTGACGGGGATTTTCTCTGGATGTGGTACTTCATCAGACGGCGCATCAGCAAATGAGGAAAAACAGGCACAAGTTGATGTTGATTTGACGCAAATGTCATCGACGATGGTATATTCAGAAGTATCCAATATGGTTTCTGAGCCGAAAGAATATCTGGGACAAACCATCAAGATGGAGGGCACATTTGCTTTATATCATGATGATAATACCGGAAAAGATTATTATGCCTGCATCATCGAGGATGCGACGGCTTGCTGTTCACAGGGAATTGAATTTGAACTATCGGAAGAGTATAAGAATCCGGGCTCCTATATGACAGAAGGTGATACAGTCACAGTCGTCGGTGAGTTTGATCAATATAAAGAAGGTGAGGTTACTTATTACACCTTGCGTGATGCGGAATTATTGTAAAAAAACGGAATAGAAATTTAAAAATACTCCTGCCATTTGATTCTCAGCTGTATGAATCTGGCAGGAGTATTTTTGTGAGGAAAACGATAAGGTATCGGTAAAGGTTATGAATTGGTTATAGAGCGGAATGCGACATGGCTGCTCTGTCTGTGGGATGCCTTGATCCATGCCAGGAGTTTTTGGCCAAACAGTCGGTCAAATTGCTTTGATACGACACCGACTAAGATGGCTGCAATGATCGTACCTTCTCTGACGCCTTTTAATGCGTGGAAGAAGTGCAGTGCAAAGAGCAGAGCGGTTACACTCATGGCAGTATCGATCGATACTTTGATCACGCCCTTTTCCCATCCGGTTACTGCATGGATCGCATTGGTCAG
>JAZQEX010000048.1:0-13730 GCA_045539215.1 Eubacterium sp.
TTCTCTGCATTCAGCGAGTTAAAGCATGTCATCCTGGTTGACGAGGATGTAGATCCGTTCGATGACAGCGATGTCCTGTGGGCAATGAACACAAGATATCAGGGCGATATCGACACCATCACCATTCCTGGTGTTGCCTGCCACGTACTGGATCATACACAGGAACCGGAATACAATCCGATGATCCGCAACCGCGGCGTTTCCTGCAAGACCATCTTTGACTGCACCGCTCCGTTCGCACAGAAAGAGCATTTCGGCAGATCTAAGTTCATGGATGTTGATCCGAAACACTGGCTTCCGGACATGTTTGACTAATCATATGTTCGTCTAAAATTTTATATCGACAAAATTTATTACTAAAAGGTTCCCGGAGAATCTGGGGGGATCTCCGGGAACTTCTTTTGTCTTTTTTAGGGGGAGAATCAATTGAAAAAGCAATATATTCACTATCTGGTGGCGCTCATCATCGGTATTGTGATCGCTCTGGCTCTGCAGCCGGGCAACGGTCTGACCAACTATGGTGTGCGTGTTATCGCAATTCTGGTACCGGTCCTGTACCTGTGGCTGACCACAAATACACACTGGACATCATTACTGGCACTGGCTTTACTGGTATGTACACAGGCAATGGAAACACCAAATGCCGTATGGGCAGGTTCCATGGGTCACTTCGTTGTTATCACCGTTATGGTTTACATGCTGTTAAACGTATGTCTGACCGATACCGGTGTCATCAACAAGATCGCCATGTGGTTCGTAACACGTAAATTCGTAGAAGGCAAACCCATGGCATTCATGACAATGTTCTTTGCTTCTAACGTTATCATCGGTTTCTTCGTAGATAACCTTTCACTTGCAGTTATCTACATCGGTATCGCAGAAGTTCTTTGCAAGAACATGGGACTGAAGAAAGGCGATCCGTTCTATACCTGTATCTTCATGGGTACTCTGTGGGGCAACTGCCTGCTTTCCATCTGCTCACCGATCGCACATGCTCTGCCGAATATCATCATGGGTCTGGCAGAGGCACAGCTTGGCATCACCATCACTTATGCACAGTGGCTTGCATTCGGTTCCATCTATGCGATCATCATCTTCATCGTAATGATGCTGATCATCCGTATCTGGAATCCGGACACCTCTGCATTCAAGAACTATGACATCAAACGCGTACGTGAAGAAGATCCGCCACTGTCAAAGAGTGGAAAGATCGCAGCAGCAGTATTCATCATCGTTATTGCTTTCGTTGTATTGCCGCAGATCTTCAAGGTAGGTCCGGCGCTTGGTTACTTAAACAGCCTCGGCGTTGTTGTTCCGGCTATCTTTGGTGTTGTTGCTCTGGCTCTGCTTCGTGCTGACGGCAAACCGATCCTGGATGTTCCGGCTGCATTCAAAAAAGTACCGTGGCCGCCAATCATCTTCGCAGGTACCGTTTCCGTATTTGCAGTACCGCTGTCATCTGAAGCAACCGGTATCACTACCTGGCTTGGAAATATCCTGCAGCCGACCATTGGTCAGCTGAGCCCGGTTCTGATCGTAACAGTACTCGTTGCACTTGCAATCGTTATGACAAACTTCCTGTCCAACACTGTTACACAGGTACTGTTCTTCAACATTGGTGCTGTTCTTCTGGCAACATCCAACTACAACCTGGCAGCATTCGCAGTTGTTATCGCGATCGCATCCGGTATGGCAACGATCACACCGTCCGCAGCAGTTCCGTCACCGTTCTTCTTCGGTCCGGGCCACTTGACAATGAAATCTACTCTGAAGTGGAATCTGATCTTCATTGTAGCGTGCTTTGTCATCTGCGCATTCATCGGTGTACCGCTTGCATCTGCAATCGTTCACTAATCAGCACAATACTGATAGAACAAAAACACAAACAAAAACAGTCCGGCTTGTGGTGTGCTACCATTTGTCCGGGCTGTTTTTTTTACGCAAAAAACAGCTGCACTTATTAAAAGTACAGCTGCCGGGTTTTATAACATCTTTTTCCTCTTTAATAAAATGAGCACTATAATACATACCAGGAAGGTACAGATCGCAATCCCGCCAAACGCAAATGCCTTGTTTGCAAACGGTACCGGAACGTTCATTCCGAACAAACCGGACACGACCGTCGGCACAGCCATGACAAGCGTGATCGTTGTCAGATATTTCATGACATTGTTCAGGCGGTTATTCAACACCGCACTCAAAAGCTCTCTGGTGCCGATCAAAATATCTTTATAGATCGTGGTCATCTCGACCGCCTGCTGGTTCTCGACGATAACATCTTCAAGAAGCTCCATATCCTCCGGGAACTGCTCCAGACGCTTATATCTCGTCAGGCGCTCCAGGACCACGGCATTCGCACGCAGGGATGTTGCAAAGTAGACCAGTGTCGATTCGAGCTCGTGAAGCTGGAACAGGTCCTTATCTTCTGTCATATCTCCGATCTCTTCCTCGATCTCGGTACGCTGCTTATCGATGATACGAAGCGTACTCTGATAGGATGCCGCCGTGCGGAACAGGATCTGATAGATAAAACGCATCTTTTTCTTAGTCGAAAAATCACGCACACGTTTATTGACAAACTGTGTCAGGATCGGCGTCTCTTCGGTACATACCGTAATGATGTTTTCCTGCGTCAGGATAATACCGAGCGGGATGGTCGTATAGGTTTTCAGTTCATTACGGATCTCCGTTGTCGGGATATCTACAAGGATCAGCGTATAGCCGTCTTCCAGTTCGATACGGGAACTCTCCTCATCATCGAGTGCGGCTCTCAAATCGGCAATATCGATTTCATCCCGCGCCACTTCCTGGAGCTCTTCTACCGTCGGATTCGTCAGCATGATCCATGCGCCTTCTCTGCGCTCTTCCAACTCGTAAACCACGCGGTCATCCGTCATGTAGATTTTTACCATACGCTTCACCTCCCCTCATATATATGCTTTTCTGATCTCATCATACAGGCTTATCGCCTGCCTTAACTTATTAAGTATACCTTATAAGTCCTGAAAATGGAATGATTTCTTTCCACTCGCATAATCTGCCACGATATGCCCGTCGCCATTCAGCTTATACTTATAGGTAACCAGGCCTTCCAGACCGACCGGACCACGTGCATGCAGCTTGCTTGTGCTGATGCCGACTTCCGCGCCGAACCCATACCGGAATCCGTCTGCAAAACGTGTCGAGCAGTTCTGGTATACCCCTGCAGAGTCAACAAGCTGTTGGAAATGTCTTGCTGTTTCTGCATTCTCCGTCATGATCGCATCGGTATGGTGCGAGCCGTAGCAATTGATGTGCGCAATGGCCTCATTCACATCGTCTACGAGTTTTACGGAAATCATCAATGCAAGATATTCCGTTGCAAAATCCTCATCCGTTGCTGGATCACAGGTAATGATCTCCTGCACTTCTTCTGTGCCGCGAATCGTCACACCATTTTCAGCGTACGCTTTTGCGAGACGCGGAAGAAACTCTGCCGCGATCTTTCTGTGCACCAGCAATGTCTCTGTCGCATTACATGCAGCCGTATACTGAATCTTTGCGTCCACGACGACCGGAAGGATCTTATCAATATCACAATCCTCGTCGACATAGGTATGGCAGATGCCGTCTGCATGACCCATGACCGGGATCTTTGTGTTATTCATAATATACTGTACAAATGCATTTGACCCGCGCGGAATCAAAAGATCGACACTCTTCTCACAGGACAACAGTGCATTGATATCCTCTCTTGCCTCGATCTGATACAGGCAAAGCTCCGGCAAACCTGCTGCCACTGCCGCATCATGGATCACAGAAAACAGCGCACGATTTGTATGGAATGTCTCGCTTCCACCCTTTAACAGTGCACAGTTGCCGCTCTTAATACAAAGCGTGGAAATCTGTACGAGCGCATCCGGGCGCGCCTCAAAGATCACACCGATCACGCCGATCGGACAGCTCTCTCTAACCAGGATCAGTCCTTCATCAAGCTGACGCTTCAACAAAACCTTCCCTGTCGGATCGGGCAGACTGATCAGATCTGTGATTCCCTGGATCACATCTGCCATTTTATCTTCATTAAATTTCAGTCTTTTTTTCACGGAATCTGCAATTCCGTTTTCCTCTGCTGCCTGAAGATCTTCTTTATTTGCTGCAAAAATCTCATCTTTATGTGTCTGCAGCGCATCCTTGATCATTGAAAGTGCCTGATTTCTGATTTTCTCTGCGGATGCAGCCATCAACGGGCTTGCAAGCTTCATTTCTCTTGCAATTTCCTGGATTGTATTCATATATAATTCCTCCTAAAAAGCAAAACTGCCGTGCTATTATCATAGCACAGCAGTCGGTTTTGACAAGTATTAAATCACGCTATTGCAGGATCTGTTCCGCCAGACCCAGGAATGTGTCCACATCTTTTTGCTCCAGCTTATCCAGCATGTTGTCACACCATCGAATACACTCTCGGTAACCGGAATCAATCTGCTTTCTGCCCTCCCCGGTCAGACTTACAGAGACCTGGCGTTTATCTGCAGAATTCCTCTCCCGCATAATCATGCCTTTTTTCTCCAGGCTGTTTAGAATATTCGCAACGCGTCCGGAAGACAATTCCATCCGTTGAGAGATTTCTCCTGAAAGAAGCGGTTTATCTTCTACATAAAGCCAGTACAAAACCGCATCTTCCCCATTCACGATCACATGGGTCCCTGCCTGCTCCAGCATACGATTGTATTGTAAATTCAGTTCAAAAAAACGCTTTGCAGATTGTTCACTGGCCATACAGTATCTCCCGATCCAAATTATATATAACTCACCAAAAGATGTTGCAATTAACAATAGTTAGTTTAGACGAATTGTCTCGTTTTGTCAAATCCGAATATGCCATCCGATATTTGACAAAACCGGGAGTTTTCAGTATATTATCTTTTATCAGAAGATTATCGTTTGAGACAGTATTTTAGCAGGATCCGCAATATATTTTATAAGCAGGAGCTTTCCATATGAAAACGCATGTTCATACAAGCCAGTCACAGGATGACTACCTTGAGGCCATCTTAAAGATTACAAACGAAACCGGTTTCTGCCGGTCGATTGACCTTGCGAATCATTTAGGCTATGCCACATCCAGTGTCAGCATTGCTGTAGGAAAACTGCTAAAAGCAGCCCTGGTCGAGCGCGGACGCGCAGGAGAGCTGCTTTTAACTGAGGCTGGTCGGCAGATTGCCGAATCGGTTTTAGAGAAACACCAGTTTTTTTCCACCTGGCTGACCTCGATCGGGGTGGATCCGGAAATCGCCGAAAATGATGCATGTCATATGGAACATGCGATCAGTGATATCAGTTTTGATAAACTGAAAGCACATATCTGTCAATCATGATTATTTACGAATCCGAAGCAGAAGGCTTCGGATTTTTCTTCCCTGGAACAACGCAAGAATGATTTTCACCGCATCACCGGGCAAAAACGGAATGACACCGGCAAATAATGCTGCACGGAATCCGATCCCGGATTGCACCGAGAGCCATATCGTACCGACAGCATAAACTGCTGCCGTTCCGATGATCATTCCGGTCAGATCGATCCATTTTTTTCCGTTTGATCTTGTGATGAACACACCTGCGATCGCGATCATTAATAAGAAGCCGATCAGGTATCCTCCTGTCGGTCCGGCCAGCTTTGCCGGCCCGCCGGTGAATCCGGAAAAGACCGGAAGTCCAACCAGCCCCAGGAGCAGATAGATCACATAACTGACCAGCGTAAATTTCGTTCCGATCAAATACAGCGAAAAATACAGCACAAGATTCGTAAGAGAGATCGGAACCGGACCGATCGGAATCGCCATCGGTGCCAGCACGCAGGTAACGGCCGTCATCAGGCCGATCATCGCCATATCCCTGGTTGTAAATTTTTGATTCTGTCTCATATCTGTTGGCTGTTCATCTGTTATCGTCATTTGTTGTCTCCAATCCTGCTAGATTTCAAATCCCAGATCCTCTAACATTTCTTTATCCTGTGCAGTATTATTTCCGACTGTTGTCAACATATCTCCGGTTATCGTGGCGTTTGCGCCGGACTGGAAGATCTTCCTTCCCCCATCTGAAAAATATCCCCGCCCCGCGGCCATCCTGATGTATGCCGTCGGATTGATGTATCGGAACATTGCGATCGTGCGCAGGATCTCTTCTTCACTGAGTCGCGGCAGATTCTCAAGCGGCGTGCCCGCAACAGGCATCAGTGCATTGATCGGGATTGATGTAATCTCCAGTTCGGCAAGTGTTATTGCCATATCGATCCGGTCTGCAAATGTTTCTCCCATCCCGATGATCCCGCCGGAGCACACGGTGAGTCCGGCTTCTTTCGCCAGACGGATCTCTTCTAATTTATCATCCCATGTATGTGTGGTGCATATTTCCGGGAAATACCGCCTGGAGGTCTCAATATTGGTATGATACATGTCAACGCCGGATTCTTTCAATCGTGCGAATGCCTCCGCCGTCAACAATCCATGAGATGCGCAAAGCCGCATGGACGTATGCTCCCGCAGCGTCTGATAAGTCTCTACCAGCAGATCCAGGTCTGCTCCGTCCACTTTCCTTCCGGCCGTAACGATGGAATAAGCATGTACGCCATCTGCTTCCCGTTTTCTGCAATCGGCAAGCACGGTATCTGCATCCAGCATCGGAAACTCCGCACAGGAAGTGTTATGATGTGCAGACTGTGCACAAAACTTACAGTCCTCCGAACACCGCCCGCCGCGGCCGTTGATAATGGTACAAAGGTCGATCCGATCGTCACACAGACACTTGCGGATCATATCCGCGCCCTCGCACAGCGCCTCTAACGGTGCCGTCCCGAAAATACTGAGATCATCCTCTCTGGTCAGTCTATATCCATCTATGATTCGCTTTGCAAGCTCTAACATTTAATTGTTAACCTCTTTTCTTGTATTTAGTTTACAATTAAGAGAATACGCCTGAATGAGGCAGCTGTCAAGATACTCCGAATGACAACTTCCGGGTTGTCGGGGTAGCTACTTATATGATTTCAACGATTCCGGAGCCGTAGAAGTAGATATTTAGCGAGTTTTGTGTATATTGCTACTGCACTTGCTTAATCTCAGCGATTCTGGCGCCGTAGAAGTAGATATTTAGCGAGTTTTGTGTATATATCTACTTTGTTTGGCTAGATTTATCGTTTATTGACTTCCCTCATCCTTATTGATAGAATAATCAGAGTTTTATAGTCCAGGCAGAAAGGCATACAAAAATGGCAGCGCAGGCAACCGAAAAAGAGACCTCTCTCGGTCGTACGTTTTTTTCATATGTCTTCCCGAATATCTTGGGAATGATCGGCATATCCGCATATATTCTGGCGGATACTTTTTTTATTTCTGTTGCAGAAGGTGCGAATGGATTGACCGCACTGAATCTGGTCCTGCCGGTCTACAGCATCATCTTTGCGGTCGGCAATATGATCGCTGTCGGTTCCGCGACCCGCTTCCGGATCTTCAAAGCACAGGGGAATGACGAGGCAGATCATTATTTCACCAATTCTATTATTTTCTGCCTGCTATTCAGTATCCCGTTTATCATCATCGGACTTCTTTTTTCACAGGGTCTTGTTACGTTGCTCGGCGCCGATGCCGACATCATTCCACTGGCAGCACCCTATACGAAGATTTTCATGCTTTTTACGCCGTTTTTCATGTGGAACTACGTCGCAAACGCCTTTGTCAGAAATGACAATGCCCCGAAAATCGCAATGGCTGCAACGCTTGTCAGCAGCCTCTTTAACATTGTCATGGACTACATCCTGATGTTTCCGTTGCATATGGGAATGCGCGGCGCAGCGCTTGCTACCGCGATCTCTCCGATCATCGGGATCATCATCTGTACCATTCACATCCTGTCTGCAAAAAGTGCGATCCGTTTCATAAAAACACGCCCTTCTTTCATCAGACTGTTCCGTTCGTGTCAGCTTGGCATCTCTGCCATGATCGGCGAGCTTGCACAGGGCGTTACCACGCTGTCATTTAACTTCCTGATTCTTTCGATCGCAGGAAATGTCGGCGTGGCGGCATATGGCGTGATCGCAAACATTGCCTTCGTCGGAAATGCGATCTTCAACGGATTATCACAGGGCTCCCAGCCCCTCTTCTCTTATTATTACGGCAAAAAAAGAACCGGCGATGTCGGCCGCCTGTTACGGCTTACCATCATCACCGGTCTTGTTCTTGCTGTCGCTGTGATCCTTGTCACAAATCTTTGGGCTGATCCGCTGGTCGCAATCTTTAATTCCGAACACAATACCGCCATGGCAAACCTGGCAAATGTCGGTATGCATCTCTACTTTATCGGCTACCTGTTCGCATCCGTCAATATCGTCGCCTGCGGATATCTTGGTGCAACAGAAGCTGCTACCTGGTCCTTTGTGACGTCGCTCTCAAGAGGGCTGATCGCCATCCTTGTCTTTGCGTTTATCCTGTCAAAGCTTTTGGCGATGACCGGAATCTGGCTGGCATTCCCTGCTGCGGAGGCAGTGACGTTAATTCTGTCCATCATCGCCATGATCCATTGGCGAAAACATATTCTCTCACTTAACGATACGGGCAGACCAGCTTCGTAGTCATACACGCATTGCAGCTTCTGCACCAGGATCTGCCCAGATTACCGCTCTGCCAACGTTCCAATAGTTTGGGTTCTACGATAAACGGACGGCACATCCCCGCAAATAAAATCTCAGATTCTGCAAGGATCGTTTCTAACTCCGGCAGATCCCGTACTCCTCCCGTAAGGATCACAGGGATATCCAGGACTTTGGCCAATTCCTTTGTTTCCGTCAGAAAATAAGGCTGCCAGCTTTTATTACTCTTCCAGGAACCGCTGACCTCAATCGCGCTTGCACCTGCTGCTTCGAGCAATCGCCCTGTTTCCAGAAAATCTCCGTTTGTGATTCCCGGCACCGCATCATTGCAATTGATCTTTACAAGGATCGGAAACTGTGGGTCTGTCGCCTTTCGGATTCCTACACAGATCTCCGTCAGGAGACGGCATCTGTTCTCCAAACTTCCGCCATATTCATCAGTCCGCTTATTATAATAAGGTGATAAAAATTCATGCAAAAGATAACCATGCGCCCCATGGATCTCAACGCCGTCACAACCGGCTTCTTTTGCACGAACTGCAGCGCATACAAAGGATTCCCGTATTCTATCAATATCGTCCCCGGTCATTTCAACCGGCTCTGCTCCGCTCATCGGATTTGTAACAGCACTTGGTGCAAAGATCGTTTGTCCTTTTACATAGGTATTCGATCCGCAGTGTACCAGCTGGATGATCAGTCGGGAACCTTTTTGATGGACCATATCTGCCAGTTTTGCATATTCTTCTATGAAGGAATCATCATAGATCCCAAGCATTCCGGGTTCATCCCGCATCGGATAATCACAGACATTGGCAAGCCCTGATATGATCGCACCCACACCGCTGTCTGCCATCTCCTCATACCATGCAAAATCCTGCGCAGTATAATGCCCGTTTACAGCATGCGCATCCCCTGTTGCCGCCCGGAAGATCCGGTTTTTCATGTTCATACTGCCGATTGTTGCTGTCTCAAATACTTTTTTTGCTTCCATTTTTCTTCTTTTCCAATTCCTTTATCACGCGGTCCAATTGTGTCATAAAAATCGGGATCGCCGGGTTATAGTTGCTGCGATTCCACGCTGCCACAAGACTGGGATCCCATTTCATCGGTTCTAATTCAAATGCCTTAATATTAGGATTAAAACGCAGCATGTTTCTGGAATCCAGTATTGTGATCCCCTTTCCGGTCTCTGTACTCAGTATCATATCATATAGAGAAGGGGCGTATTTAATATTCGGATAAAAGCCTCTTTCCCTGCATGCATCAATGATCAATGCGGATGACTCGGGACAATCTTCTTTCGAGATTAAAATAAAGACTTCGTCCCGGCAATCTTTAAGTGTCACATGTTCCTTCGAAGCCAAATGGTGATGTCTGCTCATCATCAGATAGTCCCTGCTGTGTTCCACATACTTTGAGACCAGATAATCCTTTTGCGCGATCGAAAAATACACTGTAAAAACAATATCCAGCTTCTCGTTATACAGTTTGTTCTCAAGTTCATCAAACGAGCAGTATTCAAACAGTATTTCTACATAAGGATGATGCTTTTCAAAATAGGATACGATCAGTGGCATAAAATCCGATACATGTGTCCCGTCAAGAATTCCGATCCGCAGATCGCCGCTGATTCCTCTCTGAATCTGCTGCGCTTCTGATACTGCTTCAAGATATTGTCCATAGACCCCGTTCAGCTTTTCGGCCAGCGATCTGCCTGCAGGCGTTAACGTGACCGACCGGCCATGTCGTATGAATAACTGCAGGTTCAATTCCTCTTCCATATTAACGATCTGCCTGCTCAGGGTTGGCTGAGAAACATCAAGCTGATCCGCTGCTTTTGTAAAATTCAGTGTTCTGGCAACCGCCAGGAACCACTTGATCTGTGATATTGTCATATGAACCGTATCCTTTTATCCATAATCCTCATCATTTAGTATCAGTATATCATAATCCGTAACAAATGCCGTATAAAAATGTGGAAGAGGGACTGCCGCAGCAGTCCCTCATATAGGTAATTATTTATCTTCTTCACCTTTTTTTTGTATGCTCCAGGCACCCTGAAGGATTACAAAAAACACCATTGCAATTACGATGCAGAGCATCCAGATCTGTGTCATATCCATGGCTTAGTCTCCTTTCTCTCCCGAAACATCAATGATCTCATCACTGTCTCCGAATTTGTTGATTTTCCCAATGAAAAAGCCTACTGTCGTGATGGCGAAAACCATAATAGCTGCACTCACGATCGTACTGATTACCATATGCATATTGATTTCCTCCTTCCGCTACGCAGTTTGTTTTGCTTTTGCTTTTCCCTTGTACAGACCAGGCTTTCCTGGTAAAGCAGCTGTCAGGATCACACCAAAGACCACTGCAAAGATAAGGGAAACATAGTTTACATTGACCTGGGCGAACGCCGGATGGTTCGCTGCCAGAATATTCTGAAGTCCAAATGTCGACCAGATACAGTTTGCGATCCAGGTGATGACAAATGTAATAATCGTAGCCATCTCGCTTCGCTTCCACCACATTCCGATAACCGCCATAACAAAGACAGGTACACCGAATGAGAATATCCAGTTAACCATTGCTACCGGTGCCGGCTGCAGGTTACAGATGACAATCGAAATGACTGTGATAACAATAATGATGATACGGATCAAACGAGTCCTCTGTGCTTCTGTTGCCTTTGGATTTTTGATTCCATACATATCATGTGTAATAACTGTTGCAGGTGCAAGTGCCATAACTGCAAAACTGGACAGGTCAACACCCAGGAAACCAGCTGCAAGAAGTGCTACTGCCCATGGCGGGAGCAGATCTTTTAACATAGCCGGTGTCATGTTCAGCGTTCCAACCTCTCTGTAGGCGATGATGGAAAATGCTGCTACACCGATCAGAGCCGGGATAATACAGAACATACCATTTACCGGACCTGCAAACCAGATTGATTTCTTAACTTCTTTATTGCTTCTTGCGGTTGCCACCGGCTGATAACCGGTCTGTGCCATTCCATGGAAGAGCGAAGCACCAACTGCGGTCGGCACCGCGAAGCCGATGATCAGCTGTCCATTTCCGAACATATTTGTGTACCATGGTGTTTCACTGGCAAGCATGGTAGTCTCTACACCGTCCCAGCCGCCCGGCAGGCTAAAGCATAAGCACACCAGAACCACGATCAGGGAAACATACATAACAACTGCATTGATCAGGTTCAGCCATGCGATCTCTTTCATACCTGCAAGTAATACATAAAGGCAGGCAATGATTCCACCGATCAGACCGCAGAGTGTATATGACCATCCTGTCAGGAATGCCAGTGTTACAGCTATGGTTTCTACCTCAAGCGCACACATGGCAATACCAAGTGCAGCATTGATCGAAGCAACCAGCGCGCCGGATTTCTTTCCAAAGATATGTCCAAGGAACTCGCCGACCGTCTTTGCGCCCGATCTGCGGATCCACGGGCCGGTAAACTGTGTAATAACTACCATCATTACAACGCAGGCAATCGAAAACCACACTGCGATAACACCCATCGCTCCTGCATTCTGACTGGTACCCCAGTTATGTGCTGAGCCAAGCAGGGTCAAGGCAAGTGTAACACCTACAAGAGATGCCGGCAATCCTCCGCCGGCAAATGCAAAGCCTCCGGCTTCCTCTCCTCCCCGCTTTTTGTTCTTGCGGGCAATGATCGAACTTACAATAATAATGGTTGCAAGTTCATAAATAATAACCGCAATGATTGCACCCCAATTCATAAACCTACTCCTTTCATTGATGCGACTAGCAGTACTGCGTTACTGCAATTTCCGTGTACCGAATGATTTTATAAAAATTCTATAAAAACACAGTCTGTTTGCCAAATAAAGAAACTGCATAGGGGTATCCATCTTTACTATTACGATTTTCCCTGTCACTATTGCAATCAAAAACTTTTATCCGATACAATAACAGCAAATCAAATGAATTTGAATCGAAGAACATTTGTTAATGGTGACCAGAGGAGGGATTGATACCATGATGACACCAAAAGAAAATTTCTTAGCAACCATCCGCGGCGAAAACCCGGACCGTTTTGTAGACCAGTATGGATATATGCAGTTGATCTTTGATCCGGTTATGTGGAAGATCACAGGTATGCCTTTTACAATGAAACCGGGCGAATGTGTCGTAAACGGCTGGGGCGTTACCGTAAACTTCAGAGAAGATGCACCGGGTCCGATGCCGGTTCATAATGAAGAACTCACCGTTTTGAAAGATATCACTGAGTGGAGAGATGTTGTCAAAGCCCCGGAAGTGGTCCTTGGTGACGAAGCATGGGCAGATGCTGTCAAAGAAGCGGAATCCGTAGATCGTGACCAGTATCTGGTAGGATGCTTTACCGCTCCTGGTATTTTTGAAAAAATCCATTACCTGATGGGCATGGAAGAAGCCTTTTATGCACTGTATGATGAACCGGAAGCATTGAAAGAACTGATTGAGTTCATGGCTGACTGGGAGATCAAGCTTGCTGCAGAGCAGATCAAATACTTAAAACCGGATGTTGTATTCCATCATGATGACTGGGGAAGCCAGATCAATTCATTCATGGATCCGGAAATGTTTGACGAGCTCCTCACACCAGCTTACAAGCGTGTCTACGGTTTCTATAAAGAACACGGCCTGCTGGTTGTTCATCACTCCGATTCCTATGCGGCAAATCTGGTTCCGTCCATGATCGAAATGGGAATCGATGTATGGCAGGGATGCCTTTCTACCAATAATCTGCCGGAACTGATCAAACAATTCGGCGGTCAGATTTCCTTCCAGGGCGGCATCGACAGTACCAGAGTCGACCATGTTGACTGGACAAAAGAAGAGGTCAGCAAGGTTGTCGAAGAAGCCTGCCGTGCAAACGGAACGAAATTCTTTATCCCCAGCAATACCATGGGTGGTCCGGGCAGTATTTATCCCGGCGTATATGAAACCATTTCCGAGGAGATCGATCGCATGAGTAAGATCATGTTCTAGGTTGTCCCCCACACTTGGAATGATCGTTCCGAAACGAATCCGGCCAAGGCCCGAGTGGGTTTTTTTATTTTGGTTTCCTCTTGATATAATC
>JAZQEX010000049.1:0-27149 GCA_045539215.1 Eubacterium sp.
GGTACAGCTGCGGCAATTTGCAAAAGACCATCCTTTTATTGAGCTTTTGTTTGTCACAACAGACAGCAATTCCCTTGCCGAAAAAATGAGCGATGGCTCTATCGATATTGCCGTTGACCGCGAGATCGTGTTTTCCAGAGACAGTGATGTCAAATGGCAGTTCCTTTTTGACGAAGATTTTTATGCCATTGTCAGTGAGCAGCATCCGTTTGCCAAAAAAGATATCGTTGAACTGTCCGAACTGCGCAGTGAACGGATCCTTGCCATGAACCGCGATACCAATCCCGGTATGTTTGATATGATCACGCATCTGTATATGGCCTATGAGTCACTGCCGAACCTGATCGCGACGGCAAACTGCCATGAGACCACTTTAATGCGCGCCCGCATGAATGAGGGAATCGTACTCCTGATGCCTTCCCTGTTCCGGGACAATATGCCGGATGATCTGGTCGCGGTTCCGATCAATGCGCCTTTGGCAAAACACAGCATCGGCCTTGCCTGGAACAGTAAAAATGACAACCCGGCGCTGCCGTTGTTCCTGAAAATATTTTCGTAAATCAAAAATCCCGGCCATTCGGTCGGGATTTTCAATATATTTGAGTTCTATTTTTCTTCCAGCTGTTCTTCCACCTGTACCATCTTTCCGGTCGCAAGGTCTTTCGGAAGAAATACCCGCCCGCATTTCGGACACCTGGGCAGCTTCTCACTGAAGTTTAACGACAGATAGTCAAACACCACATTCTGTTCGGTCAATTCAGTACCGCATTTCCGGCATTTCCAGATTTCTTTTTCCATTGGTCTTCCCCCTGTGATCTAATGTTCCTCTTCCCGGATGAACATACGATGTGCATATACTTCCAGCACGTGATACACATCGCCGTCTTTTTTGTATTTTACCCAGCAGGTGATGTAATCCGTTACCATCCGACAAAGGATCTCGCCAAACTGATTCTCGAACCCTTCACAGGCGTCTTCGTTGATCTGAATGGTCTTTTTGACATCGCCAAGCGGGATCAGCAGGCGTTCCATATCCGACGCGACCTCGTCAGGCACTTCGACCTGCATCGCATCCCATGGGTCCTTTTTTTCCTCAAAGGATTCATTCCAATACGTCTCTAAGATCTCCTTTTTCACCATGCGGTTATTATCCTTCTTTTCCTCGAGTGTCCCGGGGTTTCCTGCCGTATCCAGCCCAAAGAGCAGATCCAGGATATGCCTGGTTTCCTTCCCGTGTGCCGCAAACACTTCCATACAGTTCACACAGTACGTCAGGAACGGGGCCGGTGTTTCATTACATCTGGTATTCGCGATCTCATCAAAGAATGCCGGATTGGCCAGCTGGATGTGTCCACCATAGCCGCAGCATTTTCCGCCACTGTCATAATCGGTCAATCCGATTTCTATCTGTTCTGCCAGACCGCGGACGGCTGTCCGCAATTCTTCCATTCCGGTTGCCGCACAGGGATCAAAGACTGCATATGCCTCTTGGTCCGATGCCCCTGCTGCATCCTGCAAGGTCAGTTTTTTCTCTTTTAAGCCCTGCTCCAGCAACTCATATAAAGAAATCAACGGAACTTCCGGAAGGAACCTCGCAAAGGTCCGCCTACAGCTTGCACATGCATAGACAACGGCCGGTTTTCCCATCTGCTCCCATGCCTGTTTCATCGCTTCGATATGCGCCTCAAATGCAGCGCCTTCGCCGGCCCAAAGCGCCGGAATCCCGCAACAGCCAAGCCAGATGCCGGTTCCCTGATGCAAAGACAAAAGTGCATCATACGATCGAAGCGTATAGTCAGGATTGACACCGCCCAGACGGCAGCCCGGGAAAAAGAGATACTGTGTATCTCCTCCGTTTGGTGCCGGTTTCAGCAGTCCGCTCTCCGATACTGCCTCTTTCATCTCCCGCATCCAGTAACCGTGAAATGCCGGCGGATACCATCCGCTCTCCACTCTGTCTTTTCTGGACAGCTCAAACAGCCCGCCGATATCCACATTTTCATCGCAGATGTTTGCGCAGTATCCGCACTGGTTACAGGACCAGGTCTGTCTGGTAATGCAGGCAGAACTCACAGAGTTTCGCGCCATGCCGTCCTGCGCCACATCGATCGCGATCCGCGGTGGTTTCTTTTTATATTTGGTCAGAAGTTCACAGCCCTTCATGCATTCCTCGCAGTCGCATTGCATACAACGGGATGCCTCTTTTGTGGCTTCTTCCTTCGTATACAGCTCTCCTGCCGGAATGACATGTTCTGTTTTCGGCTCATCAGGATGCGGTACATCCCTGCTGCACTCCGTCTTTTCCCATGTTACTGCTGCATGAGATACGTCACCTGTCTGGATCCAGGACTCCATCGCTTTTGCCACTTCCAGTGTATGCGCCATCCCTTCGATCAGAGAAAGCCCTGCCATTTCACCGGACAAAAAAACTTTTGGAGTTTTTGTCGTACCAAACTGCCGATCCCAGCCATCCAGCAAACCAAAGTCAGGACCGGCTTTCCCCGTCGCCAGGAAAACCGCATCAAACTCTGATAAGCTTTCCGGATCCGCAATCTCTTCTCCAAACCGGAATGCCACCCCCGTATCTGCGAACTTCTTTTGAAATTCCGCGTCAAATGCCGGGAAATCCGGATGCGAACAAACGGAGCCGCCCCACTGATCCTGCCTGTCATATACCGTCACCAAAAACCGCTTTCTTGACATATGGAGCGCAAAGGACAGACCGACCGGCCCGGCGCCCACCACTGCAATTCTTTGTGGCAGGGGCTCCAGCTGATAGGCTTTTCGCTCCTTGTTTTCCTTGCTGTTTGCGCAGGTCTGTTCTAAGAGACGGATCGCGATGGGCTCCTCCCCTAAAACAGTGCTTCTCTGACATACCTTTTGGCATGGCGCATCACAAACCGCGCTGATCAGAACCGGAAACGGCAGACTTTTATTCATCTCCTGCGCCGCCGCGCCGAGCCTGCCCTTTCCTGCCTTTTTCAAAAATGCTTTGATATCCATATGAAACGGACACGCTGCAATACAGGTCGCCGGCTCTCCGTTGATACAGTTTTGTGTGAACGCAAATACTTCTTCCCTTTTCATGATTATTTATACTCCTGCAACAATACTTTTTAACAGGATCTGATCTCATTATACTACGAAGGCACAGACCGTCCAGTCTGTGCCTTCTGCTTCTTTCACAAATGTGATTTCTTAGATCGGATTTTCCTTAATGTATTCAAGTTCATCCTCAAATTCTGATCCGAAGAAGTATTTCGGCGGAGTCAGATCTTCGCCATTCTGCTTCTTCTCCCAAGCTTCCTTCACCTTCTTCGGTGTTGCCGGCAGATCGTAGATACGAACACCACACGCGTTGTTGATCGCATTGATGATCGGCATATGTGTACATGCCTGGAATACCTCGGCTGCGCCGCCTGATCCGAACGGACCATCCGGACGCGGGTTGTCCTCATAGTACTCGATCCGGATATCATCCGGGATATCTGTACATTCCGGAACGCCGCAGTATGCCATATTATTGGCACGATCAGATGCGTCGTAATCCTCGCTCAACGCGAAGCCGATACCATGGGAGATACGTCCGTAAGCCTGGCCGTCGATCGACAGCTTGTTTCCGATCTTTCCGATATCAACCGCCTGTGCAAATTTCAGGACTTTGGTCTTACCGGTTTCTACATCCACTTCTACCAGTGCGCATGCCACGCCATAGGTATAGGTTGAGAAACGGTCACCCTCACCGGTGTTTGGATCCTGTGCCGGATCGTAACCACGTCCGACTTCATCTGCATGTCCGCGATATCTGGTCGGAATGCCTTCCGCTACCATCTCTTCATAGGTCCGGTAGGTTCCGTCTTCCTTCTTCATTGCTGCAAGCAGTTTTTCCGCCGCGTCGCAGATCGCACGTCCGTTCATATAGTGGGAACGGCTCGCTGCGGACAGACCGGAATCCGGTGCCAGCTTCGTATCCATCGTTACCTGACGTACTTTCTCCGGATCGATGTTGAGCGGCTCAAGTGCTTTCAGGGTCAGTGTCAATGTTCCGATATCACCGCCCTGTCCCAGATCCTGCCAGGTGTTATATACGTTGATATATCCATCTGCGCAAAGCTCCAGATCATTCTCACAGTGATCGATAAAGCCTTTACCTACGTTAAAGCCACCCATACCCATGCCGACGCCGACATGACGGCCTTCCTTCTTGCCTTCCTCGGCAAGTGCCTTGAACTCGTCATAATGCGGCTTGAGCAACTCAAGAAGCTGCGGATAGGTATAATCGTGATACTCTCTGCTGTTGATCGTAAGATCCCCTTCATGCGCCACATTTTTCATGCGGAATTCCCATGCATCGATACCGGCTTTTTCAGCTGCCATATCGGTCAGCGCCTCACTCATCGTATAGATCTGCGGGCCGCCGAATCCGCAATAAGCACAGGTAAACGCGTGGTTAGACGCACCCGCTCTTGCCAGAGCCTTTACATTCGGGATGTTATAACCCTGGAACGGAACGGAGATCAGGTTACCGAATGCGATCGAAGCAGTTCCTGCATATGCGCCGTGATCCTGAATAACATCAAATTCAACACCCTGGATCATACCGTCTTCGTCACATGCCAGACGTCCGTTGGAATACGTTCCGGAACGTTTACCTGTCATATGCATATGCTCTTCATAGGTCAGTGTCATGGAGCAAGGCATATCAAGCGCCATTACCGCAACACCTGCGATCGCGAAAATATTCGAGATCGTAGAATAACCAAAGCATCCGCCTGCCGGGTTGTCGATCATACGGATCTTCTCCGGATCCATGCCGATCGCCGGCGCCAGCTCGTCGCGGCAGCCATACAGATCGTGTGTCTTACTCATGATGGTAAGCATTCCATCCTCATCCCAGTAACCCTGGAATACATCCGGCTCGATCGTTAAGTGTGGCTGTCTCTGTGAATGCCAGCTTCCTTCTACTACGATATCCGCATCCTCAAAAATCTCTTCTGTATCTTCACCCTTATACAGCGGTGCGAACAGATACTGGTTCGGAATGTTCGGATACAGCTGCAGCGCGCCCGGCATCGAGGATTCCAGTACGCTCATATAGGACGGCAGGATCTCCAGATCTGCCTTTACCTTTTTCGCTGCCTCTCTTGCAATCTCTGTCGAAACTGCTGCCACAACGGCATATACATCACCGCGGCGGTTGATCACATCTTCCGCGATAACAGGGAATTTCGGTGCGCCCTGACCCTTTTGTCTCGGGACAACAGCCGGGAATGAAATATCATTGGAACCCTGTACATCCGCAGCCGTCAGTACTTTGATTACACCCGGGATTGCTTCTGCCTCCGATACATCAATGCTCTTGATCTTTGCATGCGGAACACCTGCCATAACCGGTGCCAGATATGCAACGGTTCCCGGCATCTTCAATGCGATATCATCACCGTAATCCGTCAGACCGCAAACCTTTGCAAGTGCTGTCGGACGCGGCATTTCACTTCCGTAAAGGTCTTCACCTTCTTTTGGTTTCCAGCTGATGTCATCAATGGTCTTTTCACCACGCAGCACTGCTGCCGCATCCATAACACCGTCGATCAGCTGCTTATATCCGGTACAACGGCAAACATTGTGGTTCTTTTTGAACCATTCCCGAACCTCTTCTCTGGTCGGATCCTGATTCACCAGAAGCAGGCCGTAAGCGGACATGATAAAGCCCGGCGTACAGAAACCACACTGCGCGCCACCGTTCTTGATCCATGCAACCTGGATCGGATGCAGATTCCACGGTGTTCCGATTCCCTCAATGGTAATCACTTCCGCAAAATCACGAACTTTATCCATTTTGATCACGCAGGAGCGCACAACCTTTTTGTCCAGTACAACCGTACATGCACCGCAAACACCCTTTTCGCAACCGATTTTCGTACCGGTCAGTCCGAGTCTGCGCAGCACATGAACCAGTTTATCTTTTTCCGGATCATATACGACATACCGCTGTACACCATTGATCACCAGGGATTTTCTTGCTATCTTACCCATATTTTCTATCCTTCCTGTTGCAAACCTCCGGGATTATTCCATGCAAAGAACAGCCTTTAATACCTTGCCGTTCTTCGTATCTTCAAACGCCTGGTTGATGTCTTCAAAATCATAGTACTTGATCAGTTTGTCAAACGGGAACATGCCTTTTCTGTAATAATCCAGAAGCTGCGGGATAAAGATCTTCGGATTGGAACATCCTTCTACGACACCTGCGAGTGTCTTTCCAAGTCCCATCAGTTCTTCTTCCACGTGAATGGTCAGCTCCTGAGTTGCTCCAAGAACAACGCAGGTTCCAAGCGGTCTGGTGCAGTTTAAGCTCTGTCTTACGATCGCGCCGATTCCGGTACAGTCGATCGCATAATGTGTTCCCATGCCATCTGTCATCTCTTTGACAACGGTCGGTACATCCGGGATCATCTTGGAATTGATCGCATCTGTCGCACCCAGCTCGATCGCCAGATCCAGACGGGACTGTACGACATCACATGCGATGATCTTGGTGCAGCCTGCGATCTTTGCCGCCATAACAGCACTCAATCCGACAGGACCGCAGCCTGTAATGATGATTGAGGAGTCCGGGCCCGGTCTTAAGAAGTTTAATACCGCGCCGGCACCGGTCTGAATGCCGCAGCCCATCGGTGCAACCATTTTCAGATCGATATCGTCAGCTACAGGGATCAGGTTATTCACATGTACAACTGCATATGTTGCAAACGCACCCTGTCCGAAGAAGGAAGATACGAATGTATCGTCCTTTAACAGACGTTTCGTGTTATCGTACTGCACACCCGAGAAATTCAGACGGCGGTTTTCTTTACATCCATACGGTTTACCTGTCCGGCAAGCTTCGCAGACACCACAGGAACCAAACGAAAATCCGACACGGTCTCCCGCTTTGAATTCCGTAACGCCATCGCCGACTTTCTCGATCACACCACAGCCTTCATGGCCGAATACTGCCGGAAGCGGCACCGGAATGATCTGGTTTCTCGCCACATCATCTGTGTGACAAACGCCGCAGGCCGTTACCTTTACCAGTACCTCACCCGGTTGCGGGTCATTTAATTCCAGTTCTGTGATCTCAAACGGATCGCCGCCATGCTCGATGATCGCTGCTTTTATTTTCATAATAATCACGCCCTTTCTTAAACCATAGTTTATCGCTTATTACCGCTGTTTTCCAACACCTCTTAAGTAAATTGTCCGGGATTCCCATAAGGAAATCCCGGACAAACGATTATCCTGTACGGATTTTACTCGATGGTCTCTCCGCGCTCTTTCTTTTTATTGTAAGCAACGATGCCCAGAATCAGGCAGACGACCATTACGCCAATAAGATATAATGCTACGAAGGTATCTACTGGTTGCATATCATCCCTCCTGTCTTTCTCCCTTTAACTCTCTTAACTCGTTCATAATACGAACTTCTTCATCACCATCATTCAGATGACGACCCATGCCCTTAAAGATCCCATGTATGATCAGATTCGCTACAGCGCATACGGCCAGGCCACCAATGATGTCAATAATTATCCAATGCATATACTCGCCTCCTATATCAATCTTTCATAAGAATTAAGCATCCATTTTTGCTTTCAGAGCTGCCAGCTCTTCTTTTTCTGCTGCTTCAGTATCTTTGATCTGGCGAAGGAGACCCTTTTCCCAACCAGGCATAACTGCCAGCAGGATTGCTCCAAGACCAAGGGATACGAATGCAACCGGCCAGAACGGAAGGGTAAACAGACCTGCCCATGGCGGACAAGCGAACGTCCACCAGAAGTTCACGGCCGTTGATACAATTACCGTGATCCACGCCGCCTTTCGATTGATCCTCCAGCACATACCGAACATGTAGTTAACCATGATCGGCATTGAGATTGCGAAGCACCACATAAACAGGGTGATCAGAAGTGAAACCTTCATTGCCGGAAGGAGACAAGCCAGTAACAGAATGATGATGCAGGCACGGCTGATTCCCAGATAGCCTTTGTCACCCGGCTTTTTGTTAACGATCGGGCAGATCAGGTCATCGATGATAACCTGTGATGTTGCCAGAAGCATACCGGAACCGGTAGACAGAAGTGCTGCCAGAAGTGATACGATCAACAGACCGATCATGATCTGCGGCAAAGCTGTCAGTGCCAGGTTTGATACAGCCAGAAGCGGTGTGTCTGCTGCGATCTCCGGAATCGACTGTGCGATAACAGAAAGGATTACGAAGGGCAGGCAGGCAGCGGTATTGATAATACCACCGATCAGAGCGCCTCGACGCATGGAGTAGTTGTCTTTTACTGCCATTACCGGCTGATACATACACTGCTCAGATGAAACTGAGAGAACATGCTGTACGATCATCGGAATCGCAACATTCATCAATACGACCGGGGTTAGATGGAATATGTTTGTATGCCATTCCATACCGTTCGCTGCAAATGCTGCATAAACGCCTTCTGCACCGTTCTGAACATTATTGATTGCTACAGAAACAGCGATATAAGCGCCGACGATCAATACGATCGCATTGATAACGCCCATGTAAGAAGCCTGCAGAATGCCGCCGAACAAAACGTAGATCAGCATCAGAACACCGGCAATGATTACACACCACGGCGCAAATGCAAGTCGACCAGCTGTCAGAGCATAGATACAGGTTGCTGTACCAAGAAGCTCGGACATTGTAATACCAAGCCAACCAGCCGGTGAAAGAGATGTGTTAACAACCTTCATCTTGGATCCGAACAGTTTCTCTGTAGCCTGCGGGAAGGTTACAATGCCGAATCTGCTGTTCAGCTTACGGAACCATGGTGCGATGAAGAGCAGGAAGATCGGTACGAACACACCACCGCCGAGGATGCCCCACCATGCAACGGCTGCACCCATGCCGAACTGCTGCTCGATCAGAGCTGTCGTATGACCGCCGCCAAGCGGTGCCAGTGTGAAGGCACACATAAATGCGATCCATCCGATCTGTCCAGACGCCGTAAAGAAATTCTTTCCGCCGCCGCCATCACCTGTGGCCGCCTTTTTTTGTTTTCTTATGGATATCGTTCCAAACAGGATACTGAAAAATCCAAAGTATATAACCGCAAATAAAATAGGTATCATACTTATCAATCCCTCCAAAATTGTCAAAACTTACATCGAGTTATCAAAATCTCTCTCCCTCTTCTTATCACCTCCAGATTTCAGATTCCTCTACTCATGCACGTTCTTACTGTTTATAAACAGTTTATAAACTTTTCCGATATTAATACAGCGAACATAGTCGATGAGTGCATCAAGTTTTTTCATGTTGGTTTCTGACAGGTTACCTACTGTTATCTTTCATATCTGTTAGCCATAGCTATGAAAACAAAAAGGATCCGCCGCAAAATGCAGCAGATCCCCTGGTCAAAATTCATTTTCTGTTACTTTGTCAGTTCGCTTGTGATCATTTTTTCTATTAGTTTGTCAGTTCATTTATGATCTCGTCACAGCTCATTGCACGGCCGAAGATATCCATATTAGCGATCGTTGCGGCCTGCGCCTCCGGCGTATGCGCAGAGCAGACATCGGTGCCGAGCACACATTTATAATCCCTGAAAAAAGCATCCCGGATCGTGGATTCACAGCAGACATTTGTCACCGTTCCGCACACGATAACCGTATCCACAGGCTGTTCCATCCCGCGGATATTCTTCAGGATAATCTCCAGATCCGTCTGATAGAACGCTGAGAACCTGCGTTTTCTGATCACATGATCACCCGGCTCCGGTTTCAGATCATCGATGATCTCGATCCCTACGGTCCCTTCCCGCATACCGGCATCTTTGAGCCACGGCTGTCCGATCACTTCCATCGGGCAGAACACAGCATCCGTGATCTGCTGCGTATAGATGACCGGGATTCCCAGCTCCCGGCAGCATTTCATCAGCTTCCGGATCTGCGGGATCTGTGTCTTCGCATCCTTGACTTCCATGATCGCGCCTTCCAGCACAAAATCATTCTGCATATCCACCACGATCAAAACACATCTGTCTTTGTTCAGTGTCCAGATTGGTTCCATGTCTTTTCCTCACTTTCTCTCATGGCCTGTATCTTACCGAAACATCCGGAAGAAGGACCTCACGTCCTCTGTCAGGAGCTCCGGCTGTTCCAATGCCGGGAAATGTCCGCCACATGGCATCTCATTCCAGCGGACGAGGTTATAGTGTTTCTCGGCCCAGCTTTTTGGCCGGTTAAACGGATCCTTCGGGAAGAACGCCACGCCCGTCGGAGATTTGATCTGCGGATCGGGTGCGCCCCAGTGCAGCTCCGGGTTATGGAACGATTCGTAATATAATCTGGCAGCAGAATAGATGCTGTTCGGTGCCCAGTAAAACATCAGGATCGTGATCAGCTGATCCTTTGTATAGACTGATTCCAGATCGCCGTTACAGTCACTCCAGGTACGGAATTTCTCAATGACCCATGCCGCAAATCCAGCCGGTGAATCGCACTGTGCCAGAGTTAAGGAGTCCGCTTTTGTCTCCATGATCAGGTGGTAAGCACCTTCCCAGAAATCAAACACCATCTGTCTCTCACAGGCTTCCATGTCTTCCGGCGGAAGCTCGTCGATCATCGGAATCGGCAGGTTCGCATAGTTTAAGTGCAGTGCGCACGCCTGTTCAGGATAACGGATTCCGAGTCTCGCACAGATCATCGACCCCCAGTCGCCGCCCTGTGCACCATACTGCTCATATCCGAGAGCCTCTGTCATGAGGGTATTCAGCGCCTGCGCCATCCGGTCTGCGCCCCAACCGGGCTCTTTCGGATGTCCGCTGAAGCCAAATCCCGGCAGATCCGGGATCACAAGATCAAAACTGTCCGCCGAATCGCCGCCATAGGAGGCAGGATCGGTCAGCGGTCCGATCATTTCAAAAAACTCAAAGCTTGCACCCGGCCATCCGTGGATCAGTAAAAGCGGAAATGGATTCTCCCCTTTTCCTTTCACATGCCAGAACCGGATGTCCACCCCATCGATTTCCACCATATAGGACGGCCATTTGTTTAACTCTGCCTCCCATTTTCGCCAGTCATAGACATACTGCCAGTAGGCACAGAGTTCTTTGATATACTCGATATTGGATCCGTACTCCCAGCCGGCTCCGCGGATCGGTTCCGACCAGCGGGTCCGTTCGAGACGGAATTTCAAATCTTCTAAAACCTCGTCTGTTACGTGGATCTGATATGGTCTCACTTCCATATGCGGATTCTCCTTGTATCTCTGTACGACTGCTCTCTTCGCATTACAATACTGTTATATCGATCTTCTTGTCTTCATTACAGACAGGTAACAAACTCATCCAGCGGCTTTCTGATCACATGCACCGGTGCCGGCTGGCAGTCGTCCGCCGCATAGCCGAGCGGCATCAAAAGAACCGGATACTCATTGTCCGCAAGCGGAAGAGATTTCTTAAAAGCATCAAATGAAAAATCCATGACCCAGGTGGAATCCACATCCAGCTCAGCTGCCTGCAGGATCGCATGCGTTGCCATGATGCTCACATCGATCTGGCCGGACGGATATTTGATCTCTTCTCTGTTGTTCACCCATTCCTCATCACTGCTGTATGCAAATGCAAGAACCGTTCCTGCGCCATAACGACACGGAGATACGGCATCCACTTTTGCCAGCGCTTCCGGGCTCTGCAGCACATAGATTTTCCACGGCTGCTGATTGTGTGCGGACGGTGCAGCCTGTGCTGCCTCCAGGATCTTATCTAACTTCTCTTTTTCCAACGGTTTATCAGAATACTTTCTACAGGAATATCTTTTTTTACACAGCTCTAAAAATGTCATAATGGTCCTCCTTTTCAAGCCTATGTTGTTTTGATACAGGATAAATTCCTCCACTTTCACTATAAAGAACCTCAAAACCCGTCGTCAACTAAAGATTTTCGATGATCCAATCACACACATTTGACAGGTTTTCAAAGCAATTCCTATCCCTTTTTGAAATATTTTTATTTCCATGCAATAAATCCCAGCCCCTGTGCATTAACCATATGAAGAAGGAACCAAAAACACTCAAATATGCACGTCTGTTGGGAGGCATCTATGACACAAACCGTTTTTAACCGAATCGAAAAAAAATATCTTCTCCCGGAATTCTTATATCTGGAATTGATGGATCAGCTGAAACCTTATATGGAGATTGACAGCTACGGACTTCATACGATCTGCAACATCTACTATGACACGCCGGACCATCTGCTGATCCGAAGATCCATTGAAAAACCAAAATACAAGGAAAAGCTGCGTCTCAGAAGCTACGGTATTCCGAGCGATGATTCCAAGGTTTTCCTGGAGATTAAAAAGAAATACAAAAAAGTAGTCAACAAGCGGCGGATCAGTCTTACTCTGACAGAGGCTTACGATTATCTCGATCACGGCATCCGCCCGCAGAAGGACTCGCAGATTCTGCGCGAGCTGGACTTTTTCCTGTCCCGCTATCCATTACAGAAAAGCCTCTACCTGGCATATGACCGGATCGCACTGTTCGGGAAAGAAGATCCTGATTTTCGCGCCACCTTCGACACCCGCATCCGCAGCCGCCATGTCGATATGAATCTGGAAAAAGGAGATATGGGCATACAGCTGCTGCCGGACGGATACCGCCTGATGGAAACAAAGGTCATGGGCGCGACACCGCTGTGGTTCGCGCACATCCTTTCCTCTCTGTCGTTGTACCCGATCTCCTTCTCGAAATACGGGAACATTTATAAAAATGAACTGGGCGTGTGGGATTTTCAGAAACTTACTGCGCACTGCACGGAAAACTGGAATCATGTAAAAACCGGAGGAAAACTTGTATGTTAGAAAATCTTTTACAAAACACCCCACTGCAAACCGGAGGCTTTCAGGTCGAGACCGTAATCCTCTCCCTGGTCATTTCCTTTGGCCTTGGCATCGTGATCGCTCTGGTCTATAAAACATCCCGTGCCCGCATGGGAAGCTTTGCGATCATCCTTGCCATTCTGCCGATGCTGGTCGCCTCGATCATCATGATCGTAAACGGCAATCTCGGCACATCCGTTGCGATCCTTGGCGCATTCGGCCTGGTCCGCTTCCGCAGTGCACCGGGCTCTGCAAGAGAGATCGGCTTCCTGTTCTTTGCACTGGCTGTCGGCCTTGCTGCCGGCATGAGCCTGTTCTACGTTGCCGGACTGATCACCGTTGTCGTCAGCGTAGCCATCCTCATCCTCGAAAAACTCAACTTCGGCACGCCGCTCTCGGCGGAACGCGAGCTTCGGATCACCATACCCGAAGACCTGAACTACAACGGCATTTTCGATGATCTGTTCCAGGCATACACCAAAAAGCATTACATGGAACGCGTCAAAACCACCAACATGGGCACCATGTATGAACTGTCTTTTCGCCTGGAAATGCGCGATCCTGCCAAAGAAAAGGACTTTATCGATGAGATCCGCTGCCGGAACGGCAATCTGACCGTAACACTGGGGCTTGTACAGCCAAACAAGAACGAATTATAATCACCTTAACAGTATGCACTTAAGGAAAGGAGTACAGCTATGTTGGTTTTTGCTGCCGTGGCCTACGACGTGCCGCGAACCTCCGACCAGCCGGTGATCGATGAAACCCTGTTTCATAAGATCTCTGCCGGAAAAAAAGAAGCCTTCGAAGAACTTTATCTTCAGACCAGCGCTTCTGTGTATGCTTATGCCCTCTCGCTTCTGCGAAACAGACAGGATGCTGAGGATGCGCTTCAGGATACGTATCTGAAGATCCGTTCCGCCGCGCATTTATACAGGCCCATGGGCAAACCCATGGCATGGATCCTTACGATCACGAAAAACATCTGTCTGATGAAGCTCCGGAGTGCCGTTCGTTCTCCGCTTCTTCCGCTGGAAGAAAACACTGCTCCTGATCTCGGTCTTGACCGGATCTCAGATCTTGAAGACCGTATGGTTTTGGAGACCGCCTTTTTGATCCTTTCCGATGAGGAACGCCAGATCATCATTTTACATGCCGTGTCCGGTATGAAGCACAAAGAGATCAGTGAACTGTTTCAGATCCCGTTGTCGACGATCCTGTCGAAATACCGCCGCGGATTAAAAAAACTGCGGGCTGAGCTGGAGGGACGCTTATGAAAAAAATATCTGCAAAAACGATACAACAGCATATAAAAAACGGCTTTGCATTCACGTCACAAAGCCAGGAAAAACAAATCGATCAGATCTGGGAACAGCCGGTTCAGAAAGCTTCCGGAGAGGAATGGTTCCTTGACGGCATTCCACAGGAAGCGCCCAAAAAGAACCGCAAGATCACTGGCTGGATCTCGCTCGCTGCTGCCTGCTTTGCCATCTGTCTTCTCTGCATTCTGCCGGCCAACCTGCAGACAAGCGCCATGATCTATCTGGATGTCAATCCGAGTCTTTCCATCTCGGTCAATAAAAATGAAAAGGTGCTGGACGTTGTCGCCAACAATGCCGACGGTGAAAAGATCTTAGACGGCATGGACCTTTCACATACCGATCTGAACACAACCGTCAACGCATTGATCGGTTCCATGGTCAAGCATGGTTACCTTTCCGAGGCACAGAACACCGTTCTGGTATCGGTAGACGGGAAAGATGCTGACTTGACAAATACGCTCCGCACAGCGGTTTCAGATGATATTTACAGCAGCATGCAATCCCTGCTGGGCGCGGGATCGGTTCTGGATCAGAGTATCGAAACCACTGATTCTCTGACCAACCTGGCAGAAACCTATCGGATCTCTCCCGGCAAGGCGTGGCTGATCTACCGTCTGTCAGAAGTCAGTCCGGATCTGACCTTTGAAGATCTTGCACCGTTACCCATCAGCGAACTGATCCTGCGTCTGAAGGAAGCCGGTGTCGATCTTCGTCAATATGTCAACTACCACGGAACCTTTGATGATGACTGGTTCGACGATCTGTTTGATGCGTTTGACGATCTTGATGATGTGTATGATGACCTCGATGATATTGACGATACCATTGATGATGTTGATGATACCATTGATGATGTTGATGATCCCGATTTTGATTACGATGACCGGGACGATGATGATGCTTATGACAACGATGACCGCTATGCTTCAGGTGCGCAGAGCAAAACCTATCAGGATGACGATGACTGGGATGATGACGACCGCTACGATTATGATGACGATGACCACTATGACGATGTTGACGATGACGATTATGATGATGCCGATGATGACTGATCTCTTCCGATAAGCATTTTTAATAATTCCTGTTGCATGAAAAAAATTCCTCCTGTAGAGTAATGTTGAACACATCACTTACTGCAGGAGGAATTTTCCATGTCAAATGCCAATCTGTCCTATGAAGAGCTGATCCGTTCCATACAGCCCAACATTGATTTTAACGCGCTGCTTTCATCTTCTGACCGACTGATCATTTTGGTGCGTCACGGCGAAATCCAGGATGCGGATCTGATGCGCTGCATCGGACGCATGGATGTCCCGTTAAGTGAAAAAGGGCACACCCAGGCACACCAGGCAGGAAAATGGTTAAAAGAGCGCGGATTTTCTTTTTCCCTCTGGAGCAGTCCGCTCACACGCTGCCAGCAGACAGCAAAGGCGATTCTTGAGGAGACCGGATGCGGTCCGATCCACACAGAAGACGATCTGATCGAGATGGCTGCAGGCACATGGGAAGGCATGACCTTTGCCGAAGTACAGGAAAAATACCCCGAAGAATATGAGGAACGCGGCAGGAATCTCATCCATTACAAAACACCGGACGGTGAATCCTTTTATGAGGCCGGTGCCAGATTCCTTGACGGGATCCAAAAGATCCTTTCCCTGGAAGGGCAGGATGCATCCGCCCGTTCCGGCGAACCGCTTGTCATCGTGGCACATAGCGGTGTGATCCGCAGCGCACTTTGTCACCTCGGCGCCTGGCCGTTTGACTATATGATCTGTATCCCGCAGCCGAATGCCGGCGTGTCCATCTTACAGGCAAAAAAAGATCGGGATGATTCCTATCGAATCACCCCGACAAAGCACCTCGGTATCCCGACAACGCCCTAAATTGATTAATCCATCTGCTCGATCAGATAATCTTCCAGACCAATCTCTTCGATCAGGGAAAGATGCTGACGTACCCAGTAATAATGATCCTGCTCGTCTACGATGAACTCCTGGATCATGTGCTTGGTAATATAATCATCGTCAAACATTGCCAGTGCTTTACTCATCATCGGCAGTGCTTCCATGGAATCCTTGCAGTCATACTCAAGCATTTCCTTAACGTCTGTAAATACCGGATATTCCTCGATCTCTACCTTCGGTGTCACACCCAGCTCGATCAGACGGTCATTGACTCTTTTTGCCTCTTCCCATTCTTCATCGGACTCTGCCATGATCTTTTCTGCCAGCTTGCCAAATCCACGGTATTTTAAAAGCTGTGCCTGAATAGCGTGCTGCTGAGAATTGCCAAACCAGCCCTTTGCCATTGCCTGCAGAAATTCGATTTTTGTCATAACAAATACCTCCTTCGTTCTTTGGTTTTATCATATTTTGCATGTCGTCTTACATGCATTTACATATAAAATTTTTGCAGATATCCGCTTTCTTATCAATAAAAAATCGCGCACATCTTTCTCGTTGCGAGAAAAATATGCGCAATCCTCTCATTTCTCTTTTAGTAAAAGTATTTGCCCAATGGAGCCGGCATTGCATTGATGTAAATCTCAGCAAATTCTTCCGCACTGAACTTATATTTCCCCAGGATCCACTCACAGGTCAGGTGAGACGCTCCCAGACTGTAAATGCGGATGTACATCTGTGTCTTCTCATCCAGTTCAGTTTCCCCTGACAGCCGCAGACACTGCTTTTTGATCGCCTCATAATTGATCTCGCTCATATATTGTATAAAAGAGTCCTGCCCGCCCGTATGCAGAAACAGATTGGTATAATACTCCCGCTCCGTATCATATAATTGCGCACCGGCAAGCAATGCCTGCTTCCATGTATAACCGTCTTTTCCGATCCCATCCATGATTGCCGCGACGCTTCTCGTCTGCGCCCATGCGATCAGGTCATATTTATCTTTAAAATGCCGATAAAATGTAGCTGTCGAATATTCGCAGTTTTTCACGATATCGCGAACCGTGATCTTATCGATCGGATTCGTCTCGGCCAGCTCCCGAAAGGACTCGGCAAGATATTCTTTTGTCGTTTTTCTTCTCATTGCATTATCATCCTGCTGCTACTTTTGACTGCTACTCTGATTATAACCATCCCATTCCGTCAGGACAACTCAAATGCTGAGCAAATGCCTTCCTTCCTGCTGCAAAAGCGCAATCCGCTCGCCCCACGGCGTCACCTCGATCCCCATGGCTTCGAGCTGATCCTTCGTACCCAGGTTCACGGCACATCCGATGCAGGCAGAAAATTCCACGCCCGCCTTTTTGGCGATGTCCATCCGCGCCTGGATCGCATCATTTTCCAAAACATACTTCTGCGTCGCGCCCCAGATGATCACTGTGATCTGATCCCACCATCCGCGAAGCAGTCCGTTCGTCGCATACATCATCACCATATGCTCCGACGTGTCCGGATCCGCGTTGGTCCACAGGATGTGTAAGTGTCTTTCCTTTACTTCCTCAATCTGTTCAAAAGCCGCCATCGCCGTCTCCTTTCTGTTTATTTCTCACATTTTCTACCACCATCTATCTCCACTATAAAAAATCCCTCTCCCCAGGTCAAACAAACATTTCCGATGTATGGATTCAGCTTTCCAATTTTGCCTGGCATTGCTATAATCAGCTTATAAAACTGTTTATTGTTTTGAGGTAAAACTTATGAAAAAACCGATCACGATACACATTATCTTAGAAATCCTGCTGGCCGTACTGTTCTGGTTTGTCTGGTGGAAAATGCTCTTTGCCATCAACATCCATGCGCGTGAACTCTGGGTGTTCATTTTTGCATTCCTGTTTTTCACGGCATTAAACATCATGGCATGGCGCTCCCGCGGCTATGGCAAGACGTCTTTCATGGAAAAGATGAAGATCAAATCCGACCAGCGAAAAACTGCAAGGCGGTTTAAAAAGGGCGCTTCCGGAGCGGACGATACCGGTGCAGAAGGCTCCGGCCGCTTTGCTTCCCTTCGCCAGCTGCCGCTGCCGGTTTGGGTGATCATTGTCGCGATCATCTGCCTGGGGATCATACCGATCTTTTCAGACTCAAAGCTGCTGCACGCCAACGCCTACAGCTCCATCCTGCAGGTAGAGGAAGCCGATGCGAGCGAGCTGCCGGATGCGGAACTGACGAATAAGATCGCACTGATGGATACTGCTTCCGCAGAAAAACTCGGCGATCGTGAGATCGGTTCACTCTCAGACGTCGTCTCCCAGTATGCGGTGACCAACTATACACAGATCAACTACTTAGGCGATCCGGTCAAGATCGCGCCGCTTGACTATGCAAGCTTTTTCAAGTGGTTTAGAAACCGGCAAAACGGAACACCGGGTTATGTTACCGTAAGCCCGGTCAAAATGGATGCGGAATATGTCGAGCTTGACGAGGGCATGAAATACACACCGCATGCCTGCTTCCGGAAAAACCTGATGCGCCATATCAGATATCAGTATCCGACAAAGATTTTCTGGGGAACGCATTTTGAAGTGGATGAGGAAGGCAATGCCTGGTTCGTTGCACCGACCGTCACAAAGAAGATCGGTCTATTTGCCGGAACCGTTGTGACAGGTGCGGTTATTACAGACCCCGTCACAGGACAGACGCAGTGGTATGAAACAGACAAGATCCCGGCTTGGGTGGATTATGTATTTGACGGAAACCTGATCTGTACACAGTACAACTGGTACGGACAGCTTTCCAACGGCTTCTGGAATTCGAAGCTTAGCCAGCGCGGCTGCCGGAGGGTAACGGAATCCTCCATGTCTGCGGAAGACGGCTCCTACCTGTCTGACTATGGTTTTATCGCGAAGGACACAGACATCTGGATCTATACTGGTATTACTTCCGTCAACGGCGACAGCTCCAACATCGGCTTCATCATGTCCAATCAGCGGACCAGTGAGACCAAATATATCCCCTGCGCGGGCGCGGACGAATTCTCCGCCATGGCTTCCGCAGAAGGTGAAGTCCAGGAAAAACGTTATGAAGCATCCTTCCCGTCCCTGATCCTTCTAGATGGCGATCCGACCTATATCATGGTGTTGAAGGATAAGAGCGGGCTTGTTAAGGCGTATGCCTGCGTTAATGTCGAGCAATACAACAAAGTTGCCGTCGCATCCACACAGGAAGACTGCATTCAGAAATACAAGGCACTCGTTGGCGGCACACTGTCTGCGGAAGAAGCCATCGACACCAATACGTCTGCCGATGCAGCAGCCGGTACGGATGCTTCCGGCGGCATGGACGGGGCAGCATCTCCTGATTCTGATGTGACTGCGAGCCAGCCTGTAGATCTGTCTGCTTATGAAGAAAAAGAAATTACCGTTTCGAAGATGGAGACCATCGATCAAAACGGTAATACCTGGCTTTATATTGTAGATTCGGAAAACAATATCTACAGCGCAAAATACGCAGATGTTTTAAATATGCTTCTGGTAAACGAAGGCGATACGATCACGATCCTGACGGACGGAACTTATTATCGGTATCCGGCTTCCGAAGGAAACTGATCACTTCCGACGCGCGGTTTTATTCAAGCCCGCAGCGCTTGTTTTCTGCTGACTTATTCAAGTCCGCAGCGTTCATCGATTCCAAGCATAATATTCATGTTTTGTACAGCGGCCCCTGAGGCACCTTTTCCAAGGTTGTCGAAGCGGGCCGTTATGCTTGTCTGCTCTTCGTGTCCGCAGACAATGATCTCTAACTGATTCGTCCCTGCCAGCGTGTTTGAATAGATCGTTCCGCTCACACTGCCAAATGGCAGGACATTCACAAAATATGCGTCCTGATAATACTCCTGCAGGCGCGCACAGATCTCTTCTGCGGAAGGCGTTCCGTTCAAAAGGTGGTTCTGCAGACTGATCGTCGTCGCCATTCCTTTGTAATAATCATCTACGACCGGCAGGAATACCGGCGGATATGCCACCCCGCTCATCTTCTGCATTTCCGGCAAGTGTTTATGCTTTAATGTCAGTCCGTAAATGCCCGGTGAATCAAGCTCCGGTTTTCTGTCCTCTGCCTCATAATCCGCGATCATCTTTTTTCCGCCGCCGGAATATCCGGTCAGAGAATAGCAGGTCAGCGGATAATCCTTCGGCAGGATTCCCATGCGCACCAGCGGTGCTGCGGTAGAAATGAATCCTGTTGCATGGCATCCCGGATTTGCAACACGCTTGCTGTTTGCGATCGCGCTCCGCTGCTCTTTGGAAAGCTCCGGAAAACCATAATCCCACGCATCATTCGTACGGTGCGCAGTAGATGCATCGATCACACGGACATCCGGGTTCTCGATCAGCGAAACCGCCTCTCTCGCCCCGTCATCCGGCAAACACAAAAACACGATATCTGCCGCATTCAGAAACTTCTTCCGCTCTTCCAGATCATGTCTCTTATCCTCATCGATCCGTAAAAGCTCCAGGTCGTCTCTCTGTCCAATCCTGTCATAGATCTGAAGTCCTGTTGTGCCGCTCTGTCCGTCTATATATACTTTGGTTTTCATTTGTCTATCCTCTAAATTAATATTGTTTAAATCAAAGACTCTTATTGATCTTCTTTCCAATTACATCTGCTTCCGGATCTCTAATGATCTCAACGCGTCTTATGCTATCACAAGGGGCTAGGGTGCGTCAAATTTACGGGTTATATTAGACATTCCTCCGCTCAGCTCGTACTATTTTCAAGCGATTACGGTTTACTTGTGAAAATATTAGAATCAGCCCGTAATGCCCTCAACGCAACCCTATAAAACGCAATCAGGCGGTGAGTTTCCTCACCGCCCGCTGCGTTTTAATATGAAAAGGTTTTAAGGACTATGGCTTATTCAGCTGCCGGAAGCGGCTCATAGCCTTCCGGAATCTCGATGCCTAATGCTTCACAGATCTCAGGATTGTACTCTTTGGTAAATGCGTCTGCATACTGGATCTCCATTGTGGACGGATCTGCACCGTTTGCAAGGATCTCATATGCCATGTTACCGGTCTGTACACCAAGGTCATAGTAGCTGATGGACAGTGTTGCGATACCTGCTGCGCAAAGGCCTTCTTCACCAGCGATAACCGGAATCTTTGCGTCAACAACGATGTTCTTAACGGTCTCTACGCCGTTTGCCATCGTGTTATCAGTCGGGATGTAAAGAGCATCGCTTTCCTGGCAAGCTTTTGTTACAACAGACTGGATCTCGTTGGAGTCAGCTGCTGTATACTCTGTATAGGAAAGGCCGTCTTCTTCCAGAGCTGCTTCGAACTGTTTTGCCTGGAAAATGGAGTTCGGCTCAGCAGAGCAATAAATGATACCGATCTGCTTAGCTTCCGGCAGAAGCTCTACTAAGATATCTTCCTGCTCAGCGATCGGAGCCAGGTCAGATGTACCGGATACGTTTGTTCCTGTGGTGCCTTCGAATGCGCTTGCATCCTGTCCCAGTGCGGTTGCATAGTCAGTTACAGATGTACCGAGGATCGGAATATCAGCTGTACCTGCAGTTGCTGCCTGCAGAGACGGTGTAGCGTTTGCCATGATCAGGTCCTTCTTTGCGGAAACGAATCCGTTAACGATCGTGGTATTGTTTGCTGCTTCACCCTGTGCGTTCTGAACATCAAACTCAACATTGCCTTCGCCAAGCTTTTCTGTCAGTGCATCCTGGAAGCCCTGTGTCGCTGCGTCAAGAGCCGGATGCTCTACGTGCTGAACAACACCAACCTGATATACGGTACCTTCAGCTGCGCCAGCTTCTGCACCTGCAGAACCTGCTGCTTCCTGTCCGCCACCATTTGAACCGCATGCTGCCAGTGCTGCCGCCATAGCTGCGATCACTGCAATTGCTAAAATTCTCTTTTTCATTTTTTAACATCTCCTGTCAACAAATTTGATGCTTTGACGCTTTGACGCGTCAAATCGTAACATCATAGATTGTACCCTTTCTTGCCTTATTTGTCAACATTGTTAAAACTCATTTCCCGGGAATTTCGGAATGCCTTCAAATCCTTTTGCAAGATCTTCATCCGTCGGGATGTAATCGGTCATTTCACCGTCATGGAATTTCTCATATGCAACCATATCGAAGTAACCGGTTCCGGTCAGACCGAATACGATGGTCTTTTCTTCACCTGTTTCCTTGCACTTGAGTGCCTCGTCGATCGCTACACGGATCGCATGGCTGCTCTCCGGTGCCGGCAGGATGCCCTCGATGCGTGCAAACTGCTCTGCAGCTTCGAAAACAGCGGTCTGCTCTACAGCAGTCGCTTCCATCAGACCGTCATGATACAGCTGAGACAGGGTTGTGCTCATACCGTGGAAACGCAGGCCGCCTGCATGGTTTGCGGACGGGATAAAGCTTGATCCGAGTGTATACATCTTTGCCAACGGGCAGATCATACCGGTATCGCAGAAATCGTATGCATACACACCACGTGTGAAGCTCGGGCAGGATGCCGGCTCAACTGCGATAATGCGATAGTCTTTCTCACCACGCAGCTTCTCGCCCATGAACGGAGCGATCAGACCGCCGAGGTTGGATCCGCCGCCTGCGCATCCGATGATGATATCCGGCTCGATGCCATATTTATCCAATGCTGCCTTGGTCTCCAGACCGATGATCGACTGATGCAGCAATACCTGGTTCAAAACGCTTCCCAGAACATAGCGATAACCTTCGTTCTGTGTAGCCACTTCTACCGCTTCAGAGATTGCGCAGCCAAGGGATCCTGTCGTACCCGGATGGTCTGCAAGGATCTTCTTGCCGATCTCTGTGGTCATGGACGGAGACGGTGTAACAGATGCACCATAGGTCCGCATTACTTCACGACGGAACGGTTTCTGCTCATAGGAAACTTTTACCATGTAAACCTTGCAGTCAAGGTCAAAGTAAGAGCATGCCATGGAAAGTGCGGTACCCCACTGACCTGCTCCGGTCTCAGTGGTAACACCCTTCAGGCCCTGCTTCTTCGCATAGTAAGCCTGTGCAATCGCAGAGTTTAATTTATGGCTGCCGCTGGTATTGTTTCCTTCGAATTTGTAATAGATCTTCGCCGGTGTTCCAAGCTTCTCCTCCAGGCAATATGCGCGGACAAGCGGTGACGGACGATACATTTTATAGAACTTACGGATCTCTTCCGGGATCTCAATATAAGCATCCGTATCATTTAACTCCTGTTCGATCAGTTCATCGCAGAAAACAGGCGCCAGGTCATCATGTGTCATCGGCTGATGTGTACCCGGATGCATCAACGGTGCCGGTTTGTTCTTCATATCCGCACGCACGTTATACCATTGTGTCGGCATCTCCTGCTCTTCAAGATAGATTTTATAAGGGATCTTCTTTTCTTCTGACATAATAAGTACCTCCTTGCCAGATCTTGCAGGACGGGGTGTGGGGAAATAAAAAAACCCGTCCCAAACAGTTACTGCTGGGACAGGTTGTGCTCTAACCTGCGGTGCCACCCGGCTTGATGTAAATACATCCACTTAGCGCATACGCTGATATGCCGGATCACCTGTGTAATACTGCATACCATCATATGCCAAACTTTGATCACGGAGGCCTGTCACTCCGTCTCCCATACTCTGTGAAACATTTCTGGTCGCCCTCAGAAGTCCATTCAGAAAAAGCACTTTTACTGCAATCCCACCGCCTGCAGCTCTCTTAAAAAAGGAGGCTTAAACCTACTCACTCTTCTTCAACGGTTTCGAAAATCGTAGCATATCGGATTTTCCTTGTCAACAAAAAGATAAAACTTTTATTTGTATGTAAAACTATAGTTTTCGTACCTTATGCCCCATTATTGTCCTCCTTTGTTTGACACCTAGCATCTAATGTGAGATATTATAAATAACTTTGATAGTAAAACAAAAATAGATAAAACAGGGGGATTTCACTATGAAAAAACGTATCAGAAGGATTATCACACTTTCCCTGTCGGCTACACTGGTTATTTCCATGTTTGTCGGCTGCGGAAAGCAGGAGGAAGAAGTCCAGAAGATTTCCAGTGAAAAGGCTGTTGTAGTAGAAGAAGAACCGGTAGACGAGCATCCCGGCGAGTCACGCAGCCCTGTTTCCGGTGAATGGATCCCGGATGAGCTTGCAGCACAGCGTCCGATCGCGGTTATGGAGAGCAATAACAAATCATCTCTGCCGCAGTACAGCCTGACACTGGCAGATGTAGTTTATGAAGCACCGATGGAAGGCAAAGAGACCCGCTACATGCTGGTTATCCAGGATTGGAAAGACATCGAAATGCTGATGCCGATCCGAAGCTGCCGTCATTACTTCCTGTTCTGGGCAAACGGTCTTGATGCAATATATGTTCACTATGGACAGTCCTACATTGCAGAGGACTACTTGGCAGAAGATACTGTATATAACTTAAACGGTATGGATGGAGATCTGGCAAATGTCACCTTCTTCAGAGATTCTTCCAGAAAAGCTCCGCAGAATGCATATGCAACAGGCGAAAGCATTCAGGCTGGTATTGAAAAACGCGGCTACTCCGATCAGCATAAGGACGGTTTCCAAAGCGGATTTAAGTTCAACGAAGACGATGAGAACGAGATCGAGCTGACCGGCGAAAATGCAAAACCTGCTCTGGAAGTAGATCCGGGTTATGCTGTCGGCGATTCTTATTTCGTATATGATGAGGAAAGCAAGCTCTACAAGCGCTTCCAGTTTGGCGGAGAGACCATGGACGGCACGACAGAAGAACAGGTTGCTGTGAAAAACATCATCCTGCAGATCTGCGACTGCCACGTGATCGAAGGCGATGAAAAGGGACGTCTGGATCTGAACAACCTTGGTACCGGTTCCGGATACTACATCACAAACGGTATGTATGTTCCGATCACCTGGGAAAAGACAGATGAGTACGCACCGGTTCACTACTACTATGAAGACGGCACAGAAGTTGCTCTGAACCAGGGCCAGAGCTGGATCTGCACGATCGAAGCAGGCGACGCGGAAGAAGGCTGTATCGATATCGAAGGTCCGGAGGAAGAGGAGTCTGAAACATCTGAAGACGGCGAAAGCTCTGACGATGCAGAATAAAAGCATTGCCACGTAGCTCTTTTGATTTGGATTTGATCATTTGGAAAGGAGAACTGTCATGAATAATAAAGCGGATGGAAAAGCAATTGGTTCCTTGATTTGTGGAATTATCGGATTATTTATTTTCGGTATTATTTTTGGCATTATCGCGATCGTATTGTCGAACAAATCAATTCAGACGAACGGGCCGACCGGTGTGGCAAAAGCAGGAAAAGTTCTTGGCATCATCTGTATTATCTTCTTCTTTATCTCACTGATCATGGGCATTGTCGGTGGAGTCGGCATGTATGCCGGACTTGGCGGATGATTTCAATCAAAAGCTAACGATTATCATTTTAAACGGCCGTCGCATGGAAATCATGCGGCGGCTTTTTCGTGCCTGTTACCGCACTTTATGACCCTGATTCATTGACTTTTCTTAGTTTGCTGAATATACTAGAAAACATCACGAGAAGGGAGACGAATTCGATGACATGTTATGAAGAACTGGTTGCCCGCGGCCTGATCGCGCAGGTAACTGACGAAGAAGAGATCAAAGAACTGGTGGACAATGGAAAAGCCACTTTTTATATTGGATTTGACCCGACAGCAGACAGTCTGCATGTCGGACATTTCATGGCACTCTGCCTGATGAAGCGTCTGCAGATGGCTGGCAACAAGCCGATCGCACTTCTTGGCGGCGGCACAGGTATGATCGGTGATCCGTCCGGACGGACCGATATGCGCCAGATGATGACGGTTGAGACGATTGAACACAACGTTGAGTGTTTTAAAAAGCAGATGTCCCGCTTCATCGACTTTTCCGACGGAAAGGCACTGATGGTAAACAACGCGGACTGGTTGTTGGATCTGAATTATGTACAGATGCTCCGCGAAGTCGGCCCGCATTTTTCCGTTAACAACATGCTGCGTGCTGAGTGCTACAAGCAGCGAATGGAAAAAGGCTTAAGCTTCTTAGAGTTTAACTATATGATCATGCAGAGCTATGATTTCTATCGCCTGTTCCTGGACTATGGCTGCAACATGCAATTCGGCGGTGATGACCAGTGGTCAAATATGCTCGGCGGTACAGAGCTGATCAGGAGAAAGCTTGGCAAAGACGCTTACGCGATGACCATCACTCTCCTGTTAAACTCCGAAGGCAAAAAGATGGGCAAGACCCAGTCCGGTGCCGTATGGCTCGATCCGAACAAGACATCACCGTATGAGTTCTATCAGTACTGGAGAAATGTCGCTGATGCAGACGTCTTAAAATGCATCCGTATGTTGACCTTCCTGCCGTTAGAGCAGATCGATGAAATGGATTCCTGGGAAGGCAGCCAGCTGAACCAGGCAAAAGAGATCCTCGCTTACGAGCTGACCAGCCTGGTACACGGAAAAGAAGAAGCAGATAAGGCACAGGAAGCTGCCCGCGCGATCTTCTCCTCCGGAAACGCAGAAAACATGCCTTCCACCACGATCACAGAAGCCGACCTGCACGATGGCAAGATCGATATCTTAGGCATCCTGGTCGCAACAGGACTGTGCTCCTCACGAGGCGATGCCCGCCGCAACGTACAGCAGGGCGGCGTTAGTGTCAACGGCGAAAAGATCACTGACATCGACACATCTTATGCACCGGAAGACATCCAGAAAGAAGACTTTATCCTCAAAAAAGGAAAGAAAAACTTCCGCAAGATCATCTTTGAATAAACGGATATCCCGAAAGAGAACTGCAATCCCCGCAGTTCTCTTTTTTACGTTTTTCTATTTACAGAAAATTCCCGTTGATAAGCAGGTTTCTCATATTATAAAATGATGACAGAATCTATCATATCTGGGATACGCATCAGGACATCAGGGAGGAAACCATGACACAAAATATGCCAGCAAAACCTTTGGATCGGTATTTATCACAGC
>JAZQEX010000050.1:0-2563 GCA_045539215.1 Eubacterium sp.
TATAGTCGCTTGTCCGTTTTCGAATAAATCTTTTTAAAGAATTGTTCGTGGTTTGTTTCACTGTTCAGTTATCAAGGTTCATGTGGCTGTCTCTCACGACAGCTATGTTAATTTAACACAATTCAAAGGACATGTCAACAACTAATTTTCAATTTGTTGCATTCTTTTTTTTATGTCTATATATTGTGGTTTGACGCGACTAATGGGTCGCTTCCATACAGCCATGAAAGGAACTCACTGCTGCCGATTGACTGCAGGATCGCAGCGTCCGGATGGAGCACTGCCCAGAAATGAATTCCGGTCATAATGACCCACATCAGGATCAGCGCTTCTGCCAGTCCCGCAAGCAATCCGAAGAACCGGTTGATCTTTCCCAGGACAGGGATCTTGTTGACCAGCTTTAGTGCCCTTGCGATCAGCCGCACGATAATAAAGGCAGCAAGACCTGCGATGAGGATCGTCAGAAGTCTTGCTCCTATGCCGTCTGATGCACCGGTCTTTTCAACAAGAAAGGCTGTCACCTGTGGTGCCAGCCAAAGTGCCAGTGCGATCAGTACGATCACCGATACCAGGGTGAAGAGTACCTGGAGAAAACCTCTCTGCCAGCCCCTCACCGCAAATATCAGAAATATGATCATTGTGATTATGAGCATAATATTCATTTTCTTATTATATTAGAACAAAGATAAACGAACCTGTTCTGTCTTCCCTTCTCTGACAAATACGTAGCGCATGCCTTTGCCCTGTGATATTACAGTATAAAAAGGTGTATCTGCGCTTCCTGTATACTTAACCCTGCCATATTTCCGATAGATCGCAAGCTTCTTATCCTGGATAAGGTATACTTCCCCGTTTGCCATAAGCCCTACACTAGAGTACAGCCCGCTGACGGAGTAGTGGCGTTTTTCATTGCCGTCGTAATCATAGAGGACCAGCGTGCTTCCATCGCCGTCATCTCCCTGATCATACAAAAGACCGATCCGGTCCTCGCTGTGTACAATACTTCTGACGGTCTTTTCAAGCTCTAAAACATTTTTTTCCTGCGGTTCTGCTCCGCCCTGGAAACTGATGACTTTATTGTCACCAAATGCGATCAGCTTGGTGCCTGTCCCGTAACTGATCTCCGGAATTACGGTATTATCATAGGAAAAGCTTGCAACCTGGTTGTCTTTCCCTTCTGCAGGCGCTTTTGCGAAATTATAGAAATTAATGCTGCTCTTGCTCTGACCGTCTTTAATGTCAAGAACAGACAATGCCAGGTTTACGCCATCTTCAGAAATCGCCAGAGAGAGCGGATAACCACTGTTGCCAAAATGCAGCGTACCCTCTGCTGTCTTCTTACCGCTGAGGCTATAGAGTCCGAGATAACTGATGCTTCCGTCGTCCTGCATCAAAACAGCAACACTTCCGGTATCGGAAACATCAATCTTCTGAATTGGCAGATCCGTTGAAACCTGCTGGCAAAAACCATCCTTATTCAGGATCACAATGGTCTTGCCCTTCTGGTCAGCGATCGCAAAATAGTTATTGCGGACAGAAATGATCGGACGATCCATCTCATACGTCTCTTCCCAGAGCGTCGTATTGTCGGAAGCGAGCGCACTCACGCCATCGTTTCCGTACCGTATGATCAGATTGCCAAAGGATGCGTAATCGATCGCTTCGGTATCATTCTTTTCTGTACTTGCCACAGCCTGATAATGATGAAACTCCAATACCTCCCGATAGAGGAAAAAAAGCGCCACAATAACGATGCATATGATCAGCACCAACCATTTACGTTTTTTCTTTATTTCCCCATCCGAAGAAAAAATCTTCTTAAAGTCAGACCATCCCTGACGGATAATTTTCTGTTTTTCTTTGTTCGTTTCTTCGCTCATGCCATTCTTAAACGGTGCCGGGCACCGCATTGATTATAATACTGCTTTGATCTGTTCGCAGATGCCTGCTGCGTCCAGTTTGTATTTTGCGATCAGTTCTTTTGCCGGACCAGACTCGCCGAATACGTCATAGATACCGATCTTCTTAACCGGTGTCGGCGCTTTTTCACTTAACGCATCACAAACTGCACTGCCTAGACCGCCGATCACGGAATGCTCTTCGACCGTGAACACGCGTCCTGTCTTCTTTGCGGATGCGATCACAAGCTCCTCATCCAGCGGCTTGATCGTATGGATGTTGATCACCTCTGCAGAAATGCCCTGCTCTGCCAGCATATCCGCCGCACCAAGAGCCTCTGCCACACAGAGTCCTGTTGCGATGATCGTAAGGTCTGTGCCTTCTCTTAAGACGATTCCCTTACCCATTTCGAATTTGTAATTCTCTTCATCGTTGATGACCGGCACTGCCAGACGTCCCAGACGGATATACACCGGTCCGTCATGTTCGTATGCTGCACGGATCGCTGCTTTCGCCTCAACATCATCGCTCGGGCTTAAAACGACCATGCCCGGGATCACACGCATCAGGGCAATGTCCTCGACACACTGATGGGTCGCGCCGTCTTCGCCGACAGAAATGCCGGCATGGCTTGCACCGATCTTAACATTTAAGAAGTCGGATC
>JAZQEX010000051.1:0-10076 GCA_045539215.1 Eubacterium sp.
GCATCGATCCTTTATGACCTGGATCGTTTTGTAGAGGAAATGCAGCAAAAAGCAGTATCCAAAAATAAAAGTTTTGGCATGCTTTCGGAAGCGGCCGATGCGCATATATATAATAAGCCTCTTGAAAAAGAAGAACAGTTGGTGTATAGTTGTCTCGATTTGCACCCTAAAAATGTGTTTATATTATTAGAAGAAACAGGACTGCCGCTGGACGCCTTACTGTCTGTTCTTTCAGGACTGACCGACCGTGGGCTGGTACAGGAAACACAGCGGAATGCATTCACGAAAACGATGGTGGAAGCATGATGATCGTGAAGCATCAAAACCTGTTATAGAGTCAACGAGGGATAATATGGCAAAGTATCTGGTTATTGTAGAGTCGCCTGCAAAGGTTAAGACAATCAAAAAATTTCTTGGTAAAAATTATGAAGTGGCCGCATCGAACGGTCATGTCAGAGATCTCCCGAAGAGCCAGATGGGAATCGATGTGGAGAATGATTTTGAGCCGAAGTATATTACGATCCGCGGAAAGGGAGACATCCTTGCCGCATTACGAAAAGAAGTGAAGAAGGCAGATGTCGTATATCTGGCAACTGACCCTGACCGTGAGGGAGAAGCAATTTCCTGGCATCTGACTTACGCGTTGAATCTTTCAGAAAAAGATTATAAGCGTATTACCTTTAATGAGATCACGAAAACAGCTGTAAAGAATTCACTGAAGAATTCCAGAAAGATCGATATGAATCTTGTTGATGCGCAGCAGGCCAGACGTGTGCTTGACCGTCTCGTGGGATATAAGATCAGCCCGATTCTCTGGGCAAAGGTAAAGCGTGGGCTTTCTGCAGGAAGAGTGCAGTCTGCAGCGCTTCGGATCATTTGTGACAGAGAGGATGAGATCAATGCATTCATCCCGAAGGAATACTGGTCACTGGATGCGATCCTCCAGATCGCAGGCGCTAAAAAGCCTGTCACAGCAAAATTCTATGGAGACAAAAACGGAAAGATCGAGATCGGCAGCGAAGAAGAAGTAAAGAAGATCCTTTCAGATCTGAAAGATGCAGAATTTGCCATCAATGAGATCAAACGGGGCAAGCGTACCAAAAAGCCGCCGCTTCCGTTTACGACAAGTACCCTGCAGCAGGAAGCCAGCCGTCATCTGAACTTCTCTACACAGAAGACGATGCGGATCGCGCAGCAGCTGTATGAAGGTGTTCAGGTAAAAGGACACGGCTCGATCGGTCTGATCACATATCTGCGTACCGATTCGACCCGGATCTCACAGGAAGCAGATGAAGCTGCAAGAGCATATATCAGTGAACAGTTCGGCGAGGAATATCTGCCGAAAGCAGAGCGTAAAGGAAATAACGGCAATCGGATCCAGGATGCGCATGAAGCGATCCGTCCGACGGATATCAGCCTGACACCGGTACAGGTCAAGGAGTCACTTTCCAGAGATCAGTTCCGTCTGTATCAGCTGATCTGGAACCGTTTTGCAGCCAGCCGCATGGCACCTGCTGTCTATGAGACCGTTGCGATTGAGATCTCAGCAGGAAAGTATCTGTTCCATGTGAATGAATCCAGGATCCAGTTCAGAGGATTCCTTTCCGTTTATGCATTGGATGAGGAAAAGCTGGTCCATACGATCCCGGCTTCTCTGACAGAAGATTCCAAACTGACGGTCAGCGAATTAAAAGAAGAACAGCATTTCACACAGCCGCCGGCACATTTTACGGAAGCAAGCCTTGTCAAGGCCATGGAAGATCTTGGAATCGGAAGACCGAGTACCTATGCGCCGACGATCACGACACTGCTGGCAAGACATTACATCATAAAAGAGAAAAAGAACCTGTTCGTATCCGAACTTGGTGAAGTGGTAAATGAGATGACTGTGGAAGCATTCCCGGAGATCGTAGACCAGCACTTTACAGCCAATATGGAATCTCTGCTGGACGGCGTCGAAGAAGGGACTGTTCAGTGGAAGACGATCATCAGAAACTTCTATCCGGATCTGGAAAAAGAGGTTCTGGCCGCAGAAAAAGAACTCGAGCATGTCGAGGTGCGTGATGAGGTCAGTGATGTCATCTGCGATAAATGCGGACGGAACATGGTCATCAAATACGGACCGCACGGCAAGTTCCTGGCATGCCCGGGATTCCCGGAGTGCAGAAATACGATGCCGTTCTTAGAAAAGATCGGTATCCCCTGTCCGAAGTGCGGAAAGGAAGTCGTGATCAGACGGACGAAAAAAGGACGCAGATTCTACGGATGTGAAGATTATCCGAACTGCGATTTTACTTCCTGGAAGAAACCGGAAGCGGAGGCAAAGAATGAGTAGTGTACAATTACTGGACAAGACCAGAAAGATCGGAAATCTTCTGCACAATAATAATGCGCCGAAGGTTGTGTTCAATGACATCTGTGATGTCGTGACAGAGGTCCTGCTTTCTAACGTTCTTGTGATCAGCAAAAAAGGAAAAGTGCTTGGAGCAAGCGCACATCAGACCACACCGGAACTGACAGAACTGGTATCCGGAAATGTCGGAGAACATATTGATGATACGCTGAATGCACGTTTGCTGGGGATCCTTTCGACAAAAGAAAACGCACGCCTTAAGACGCTTGGGTTTGAAAAAGGGGATGTCGATTCCTATGCGGCAACGATCATCCCGATCTATATCGCGGGAGAGCGGCTTGGAACCCTGTTCGTATACAGAACCCAAAACGAGTATGATATTGATGACATCATCCTTTGTGAATATGCAGTGACGGTGGTAGGTCTTGAGATGCTTCGTTCCGTGAATGAGGAATATGAGGAAGAGACCAGAAAAACAGAGGTCGTCAAATCCGCGATCCACACACTTTCAATGTCGGAAATGGATGCGGCCCGCCATATTTTCTCGGAGCTTGACGGGAAAGAAGGACTCCTTGTTGCAAGCAGGATCGCAGACCGGTACGGAATCACACGATCCGTGATCGTAAATGCGCTGCGTAAATTCGAAAGTGCAGGAGTGATTGAGTCACATTCGTCCGGTATGAAAGGCACATTTATCCGGATCAAAAATGATGCGGTATTCGATGCGCTCAAGGAAGTCGGTGCCGGGAAAAAAGAACGCGTATAATCGTAAGAAAAATCTTGCATTCCACCAGATTGGTATGCTATAATCTTTCGGTCTGAAAATATACACATATGCTGATCTTTGTTATGGTGCCCTCGGGTAATGCAGAGAATAGAGGCATATGGAAGAACAACCATGGAGGTAGAAAAATGAGCGTTGTATCAATGAAACAGTTACTGGAAGCAGGTGTTCATTTTGGACATCAGACAAGAAGATGGAACCCGAAAATGGATCCGTACATCTTCACAAGCCGTAATGGTATCCACATTATCGATCTGCAGAAGACAGTCGGCATGATCGACGATGCTTACAATGCAGTTGTTGACATTGTGGCAAATGGCGGAACCGTTCTTTTCGTAGGTACCAAAAAGCAGGCTCAGGATACTGTACGTATGGAAGCTGAGCGTTGCGGTATGTACTATGTAAATGAAAGATGGCTCGGCGGTATGCTGACCAACTTCCGTACCATGCGCAGCCGTGTAGAGCGTCTGAAAGCAATCGAAAAGATGTCTGAAGACGGAACATTTGATGTACTTCCGAAGAAAGAAGTTATCCAGCTGAAAAAAGAGTGGGATAAGCTTGAGCGCAACCTTGGCGGTATCAAGGATATGGAGCGCATCCCGGATGTTATCTTTGTAGTAGATCCGAAAAAAGAGCGTATCTGTGTTCATGAAGCTGAGACACTTGGCATTCCGCTGATCGGTATCGCTGATACCAACAGTGATCCGGAAGAGCTTGATTACATCATCCCGGGTAACGATGACGCGATCCGCGCCGTTAAACTGATCACATCTACTATGGCAGATGCTGTTATCGAGGCACTGCAGGGCGATGCACAGGAAGTGATCGTTGAGGATGAGATGCTTGCAGAAGAAGCTGCTGCTGAAGAAGAGTAAGAACTGAATACAGATAAAGCACAATACAGGTTGCGATAAGGAGGAATCATTATGAACATTACCGCTGCAATGGTAAAAGAATTACGTGAGATCACAGGTTCCGGCATGATGGACTGCAAGAAGGCTCTTGCCGAGACTGATGGAGATATGGAAGCTGCAGTAGAGTTCCTGCGCAAGAACGGTCAGATGAAGGCTGAGAAGAAAGCAAGCCGCATCGCTGCAGAAGGTCTTGTATGCGTAGCTGCAGAAGGCGACACAAAGGCTGCAATCGTAGAAGTTAACTCTGAGACAGACTTTGTTGCTAAGAATGCTACATTCCAGGAGTATGTACAGGCAGTTGCTGAGCAGGCTGTAAAATCTGACGCTGCTGATATGGACGCATTTATGGCTGAGAAGTGGATCCAGGATGAGAGCAAGACAGTCAGCGAAGCACTGGTTGAGAAAATCGCTGTCATCGGCGAGAAGCTTTCCATCAGACGTTTCCAGAAGGAAGAGCAGGCTGACGGCTGCATCGTATCCTACATTCATGGCGGCGGCCGCATCGGTGTTCTGGTTAAGGCACAGACAGCTGTTGTAAATGACGCTGTAAAAGAAGCACTGAAGAATGTGGCAATGCAGGTTGCTGCTATGTATCCGAAGTATGTTTCTCAGGCAGATGTCAGTGATGAGTACAAAGAGCATGAGAAAGCAATTCTGTTAGAGCAGGCTAAGACAGAGAATCCGGACAAACCGGACAACATCATCGAGAAGATGATCATCGGCCGTCTGAACAAGCAGCTTAAGGAAGTATGCCTGTTAGAGCAGGTTTATGTAAAAGCTGAAGATGGCAAGCAGTCTGTCGGAAAGTACCTGGAGCAGGTATCAAAGGAAGCTGGCACAGCAATTACCCTGACCGGATTTATTCGTTATGAGACCGGCGAAGGTATGGAGAAAAAAGAAGAGAACTTTGCTGAGGAAGTAGCAAAGCAGATGGCATAAGCCGTTTCATCAGAATGATAAAAGTGTCAGACTCACCAAAATGTGTCTCTGACACTTTTTCGTTTCAGTCCAAAATATACCTGGATTGAAGAATAAAGATTACACAACATAGGGGGATTTAAAAATGGAGAGAAATGTAATCGTAGGACAGTCCGGCGGACCGACCGCTGCGATCAACTCAAGTCTTGCAGGTGTTTACCGTACTGCAAAAGACAGAGGCGCAAAAAAGGTTTACGGTATGCTGCACGGCATTCAGGGCCTGCTGCAGGAGAGTTATATCGATCTGTCGGACCACATTAAGACGAAGCTGGATGAAGAGCTGCTGAAGCGTACACCGGCTGCTTTCCTGGGTTCCTGCCGTTATAAACTGCCGGCAATCCATGAGAATACAGAAGTTTATGAAAAAATCTTCGGCATCCTGGATAAGCTTGATATCGAAGCATTTATCTACATCGGTGGAAATGATTCCATGGATACGATCAAGAAGCTTTCCGACTATGCGATCATTACCGGTCATCCGTGCCGTTTCATCGGTACACCGAAGACCATCGATAATGACCTGCCGTTAACAGATCATACACCGGGATTCGGAAGTGCTGCTAAATACATTGGCACATCCATGAAGGAAATCATTCGTGACGGATTCTGTCTGGATTATGGCCATGGCCTTGTAACGATCGTTGAGGTTATGGGTAGAAATGCAGGGTGGCTGACCGGTGCGACAGCACTGTCTAAGGGCGAAGATTGTGAAGGCCCGGATCTAATCTACCTTCCGGAAGTTGCATTCGACCTTAAGAAGTTCATGAAGAAAGTGAAAAAGCTTCTGGAGATCAAGACATCTATTATGGTTGTCGTTTCTGAGGGCATCAAAACACAGGACGGCACATATGTATGCGAGCTCGCAAAACCGATCGACTTTGTGGACGGATTCGGCCACAAGCAGCTGACAGGTACGGCTTCTTATCTGGCAACTTATGTAGCCAATGAACTCGGCTGCAAGACACGTGCGATCGAGCTTTCAACCTTACAGCGTTCTGCATCTCATCTGGCATCCCGTGTGGATCTTCTTGAGGCTACACAGGCCGGCGGAGCGGCAGTAATGGCTGCTGATGAAGGCGATTCCGGCAAGATGGTCGTACTCGAACGTATCTCCGATGATCCGTATCAGTGCGGTACATCCATCCGCGACGTCCATAAGATCGCAAACGGTGAGAAGCTGGTTCCGCGTGAGTGGATCAATAAAGAAGGTGACTATGTAACAGATGAATTTGTTTCGCATGTTCTGCCGCTGATCCAGGGCGATGTTTCCCCGATCATGGTAGACGGTATTCCGCGTCACCTGCTGACACCGAAAGAGCTGAGTCACCGCAGCTAATTGACAGGCGGATGAATATTACGATTTTTTGTGTCGGCAAGGTAAAAGAGCGGTTTTACAGAGATGCCATTGCTGAGTTTGAAAAAAGACTCAGCCGGTATTGCTCACTAAAGATCGTCGAGGTTGCCGATGAGAAAACACCGCAGGATGCATCGGATGCAATGGAAGAGAAGATTCTGGAAAAGGAAGGGAAGCGTTTACTCTCTTCCTTTCCGGAACATATTTATCTGATCGCACTTGATCTGCGCGGCAAGTCATATACCTCTGAGCAGTTTGCCTCTCATATGAGCAAGCTGTTCGTGCAGGGGAATTCCTCAATCGGGTTTGTGATCGGCGGATCGTTAGGGCTTTCGCACGAGGTGCAGGCGCGTGTGAATGAAAAGATTTCGTTTTCCGAGATGACGTTTCCGCATCAGTTGATGCGGGTGATCCTTTTGGAACAGGTATACCGTTCTTTCCGGATCAATCACGGAGAACCGTATCATAAGTGATATCACGAGTTGTTTTGTTTTTATAATCGGAGATTCTATGGGAAAAGTTCAGATCAGTATGAATATTCCGGCAAATCATATGTCCAATATTTTTGGCAGTTATGATGCGTTCCGCAAAAAAATAGAGGATGTTTTATCCGTATCTGTTTTACAGCGAAACGGGGAGACAAAAATAGAGGGCGAAGAGAAGGACTGCGCAGCAGCAAAGCAGGTATTGACTGAACTGCTGGCGTTATCCGAAAAGGGAACGGATATTACTGAACAGCAGGTGAACTATGCCCTGGATACATTAGAGGTCGCGCAGGCAGACGATATCATCCGTTTGAATGACGATATCATCTGTCATACCGTCTCGGGTAAACCGGTTCAGCCGAAAACACTCGGACAAAAGAATTATGTTGATCAGATCCGCAATAAGATGATCGTCTTTGGAAACGGACCGGCCGGTACCGGAAAGACCTACCTTGCCATGGCAATGGCGATCACAGCATTTAAGCGTGAGGAAGTAGGCCGTATTATCCTGACCCGTCCGGCGATCGAAGCAGGAGAGAAGCTGGGCTTTTTACCGGGCGATCTGCAGAGTAAGATCGATCCGTACCTGCGTCCGCTTTATGATGCGCTTTATGCGATCATGGGGGCAGACAGTTTTATCCAGAATCAGGAGAAGGGCCTGATCGAGGTTGCACCGCTTGCGTATATGCGCGGAAGAACGCTTGATAATGCGTTTATCATTCTCGATGAGGCACAGAATACGACACCGGCCCAGATGAAGATGTTTCTTACGAGAATCGGATTTGGTTCGAAGGTTGTCATAACTGGCGACCCGACACAAAAGGATCTTGCCGGTGATGTCAAAAGCGGACTGGATGTTGCACTGCAGGTGTTGAAAAACGTTGATGACATCGGTTTTTGCAATCTGACCAGTAAGGATGTCGTCAGACACCCGCTGGTTCAAAAGATCGTTCGTGCTTATGAGAAATATGAGCAGAAAGAAAACCGTTCATCATCACGCAGCAAAGGAGGCAGAAAATAATATGAGCCTTCTGATATCAACGGAATGCAAACCGGAGTTTTCGTTTCATTACAAAAAGCTTGCGGAACGCGTTGTAGCCCATGTTTTAGAAGAGGAGAAATTCCCGTGGGATGCAGACGTGTCTCTTGTTTTGTGTGATGATGCGAGGATCCGTATATTGAATCAAACCATGCGCGGCATTGACCGCGCTACTGATGTTTTATCATTTCCGATGCTTCAATATGAGGCACCGGCTGATTTTTTATTCTCTGAAAACTATATTAATGCCTGTAAAGACCCGGAGACCGGTGCAGTCGTGCTTGGAGACATTGTGATCTCTGTTGATCATGTCAGGTCACAGGCAAAGGAATATGGACACAGTGAAAAAAGAGAGTATGCGTTTCTGATCGTACACAGCATGCTGCATCTTCTTGGCTATGATCATATGGAAGAGGAAGAGCGCATGCAGATGGAAGCTCGGCAAAAGGAGCTGCTTTTGCAAATGGAGATATATCGTTGAGCAGGAATAGCGAATCAAGTTTTTTGGTGCAGGGTTCGATCCTTGCGATTGCGTCAATTGTCAGCAGGATCATCGGGATGCTTTACAGGATCCCGCTTTATTATATTATCGGTGATCATGGAAATGACTATTATGGCACAGCGTTTGAGATTTATACGCTGCTTTTGTTTATATCATCCTACAGTCTGCCGATGGCGGTTTCGAAAATGGTTTCGGCGCGGATGGCGAAGCGACAGGTACGGAATGCCTATCGCGTATTTCGTGGTGCGCTGATTTTTTCTGTCTGCACCGGTTTGATCGGTGCACTGGTGATCTTCATATTTGCGGTGCCGCTTTGTGCGCTGTTTAGGACACCGATGGCGGTGTTTGCACTCAGGGTGTTGGCGCCGACGCTTTTGATCGTAGCAATTATGGGTGTGTTCAGAGGATTCTTCCAGGGACTCGGAACAACGGTACCGAGTGCCTTTTCCCAGGTGATCGAGCAGATCATCAATGCGATCATCAGTATCGTTGCAGCGTATATCCTGTTCCGGTATGCAGCAAATACATTTACGGAGCAGACGGATCTGTACTCAGCCGCATATGGTGCGGCGGGAGGAACGCTCGGAACCGGGGCGGGCGCGCTGATCGGATTTGTGTTCCTGCTGATCGTGTTCTTCTCGTTTAGGCCGCATTTTCTAAAGCTTGCGGAACGTACGGAACGCAGACAGAAACGCGTCCATACGGAAAGCTACCGGACAATCATGCGGGTGCTGATCATGACGGTCGTTCCGATCCTTTTAAGTACGACTGTCTACAACCTGGTTTCGGTCGCAGATCAGATTTTATTTAAAAACATCGCAAACCTCCAGAGTTATTCAGCGGAAGATATTTCCATCTGGTGGGGCGTATATACAGGAAAATACAGGGTTCTGACCAATGTTCCGATTTCGATCGCATCGGCGATCGGTGCTTCGGCGGTTCCGGTGATCACATCTGCGTTTACGATGCAGGATCATGAAAAGGTACGGGGCAGGATCGATCTTGCGATCCGTTTTGAGATGATCGTAGCGTTTCCGTGTACGGCAGGTCTGATCGTTTTGGCTTCTCCGATCCAGCAGCTTTTATTCAGCGATGCGACCAGACTGGCAGCCGGTCTTTTGATCGCAGGCAGTATCAGTGTCATCTTTTATTCCATTTCGACACTGTCTAATGCGACGCTGCAGGCAATCGACCAGATGCATGTTCCGGTCAAAAATGCTGTGGTCTCTTTGGTGATCCAGGCAGTGGCACTGATCATTTCGATGTTCGTATTCCATCTTGGAATCTATAGTGTCATTGTTGCAAATATCGTATTTTCGTTTGTAATGTGCATCCTGAACGGGCATTCAGTGAAGCGCCACTCAGGATTCTCGCCGGATGTCATAAAGACATTTGTCAAACCGGGAATCGCTGCTGTGATCATGGGTATTGCGGTTCTTCTGATCTACCGCCTGCTGCTTATGGTCACCGGGATCAACGCGATCGGTACGATCGTAGGAATCCTTGCCGGAATCATTATCTATTTTATCGTGCTGATACTGATCCGCGGCATTACGGAAAAAGAGCTTCTGGATTTCCCGAAAGGATCATACATGATTAAAGTCGCAAAGAAACTGCGACTTATGTAACCGGTCTGCCAGGTCAAAAAGGATTGAAATGATGAAAAA
>JAZQEX010000052.1:0-49363 GCA_045539215.1 Eubacterium sp.
ATACTCAGGTGAAAGTAGTGAGCCGCTGAGAAAAAAATACTGAAAAGGTAGGATGTCAAAAGAGCGATTCTGATTATACTTGAATTAAAGGAACCGAAATATTTTATTGATAAATAAACTACTAATAGGCGTTGAGGGTAAAGCATATGAACCTTTCAAATTTTACCTATTACAATATGATGTATTTTTCAATCGTATTTGAAGAACGGAATTTGTCAAAAGCTGCAGACCGGATCATGATTTCAAGACAGGCGCTCAGTAAATCAATTGCATCTTTAGAGCAGACTTTGGGGAAAAAGTTGTTTATCAGGAAACAAAACGGCGTTGAACCAACACAGGCAGCGCTTGAACTGATTACACATGTGCGTACCATATTGCGGGAATATGACCAGATATCCAGTCAGAGTCAGATGGAGCAGATGGCAAGCCGGCGTGTTACCATTTACACGATCGATGCGATCTCACAGGTGTTCCCGAATTCCTTTTACGAAGAGTTTTATGAGCAGCATCCGAATATCCTTTTGACAATTGAAGAACAGAATGAGGACTTTGCCATTAAGCAGTTGCTTCGCAATCAATGTGAATTTGCCGTCGTTACCAATGAAAGCAATTATTATGACTTTGATTATACATATCTTTTCCATGGTGATTATGGTTTTTATATGAGTGAAGAACATCCGCTGGCGAAAAAGGAGGATCTTCAGCTTGTAGATTTTGGCGATATGCGGTTTGTAGGCAAATCCATGGTACTGGAATACTACAGTACGGCGGTACAGGCAGTGCATGATCACAGCAGGAATCTGGACTTTTTCCTGGAGCTGACTAATCCCGGGAAACGGCGTGATCTGGTGCGCAGTGGGAAGTTCTGTTCCTGTGCATGGAATTACAATGTGTTCAACGAAATGAACGATGGGGTGGTTTTCCGAAAGGTACCGGATATCGGAGATGGTATGGATATCTACCTGATTGAGAACAGACATCTGAAAAAGAAAAACAAGAATGCGCAGATATTTAAGAAATATCTGATCGACTGGATCGATGAGCGGCGAGAAAAGAAATAGCAGATAAATGAAAGAAACAGATTCTCCTTTAAGATGAAAAGAGAATCTGTTTCTTTTTTGAAGAAGAATGGTATTGTAATCAGAATTGCAAAATGGAGGGTTATTTTTTCAATCCTTTGTAATTACCTTCATCATCCAACATCAGGTCGCAGGCAGTGCGAACACCGTATTCGATGACTTTTTTGCAGTTTACATCTGCACCTTCATTGTGAAATCTGGCATTTTCTTCCAGATCCCGAAGGTTATAGCATTTTCCCATGACCTGGGGATGGATCTCACTGCAGTCTGTGCTGCCGTAATGCTTTTCCATCTTTGCCGCATATCGTGCGATGATTGACATGTCTGCAAACTCAGCGGACAGTTCATCCATGGTATGCGGTTTGTTTGTCAGATCTTTTCCGTAGATCAGTCCCAGAAAATGCATCGGCCCCTGAACAACACCACATGTGCCGCCACGACCGCCAAGTCCCATGGTCATGCTATCGATGCTGATCAACCGGGAAATCTCTTCTTCTCCAAGATCAGAGCAAAACTCCCGTAGCAATCCGGCAAAAGAACTCTGGCTGCAGCTAAAGGAATTGCGGAATGCTTCAAAAGCATATTCTACAGCGCGATTTGTACGTTCTTCTTTTACTGTCATAGTTATTTCCTCTAGGGGGAAAAGTATCCCCAGTATTTGTGATTTTCAAAATGATAAATCATATAACTGGGGGTACTTTTGTGTGTTTGATCAGACCCTAATGTTATGCGGCCAGTTTAGATGGCACAGGGCCTTTTTTTATTATTTGGATTCGATTTTGTTTGCAAGGCTTTCAAGCTTGGACAGTTTAACTTCGAATGTCTCTGAGATCTCCTGCAGTTTCTTATATTCCGGAGCGATTGCAGTTCTTGCAGAGAAGGTATTCAGGTTAGCTGGATCATCTGTGTTCAGATATACGCTTGCAACATCCGGACGTGAGTAATGTCCAAGGCCATCGAATACTGCATCATGTGCACGAAGTACGTTTGCTTCGCAATCAGCATAAAGGATGGTGTCTTCATGAAGAACCGGCTCAGCCAGATAATCACCGAACGGATCGCAGATGAAGGAACCGCCGATTGCCCAGTCATATTCCAGATCCTTGCTGTCTTTGATGGATTCGTATTCCGGTTCGAAATCCTGATCTCTTAACAGACCATGTACGGATAATACGAAGGAACCGGAGTCAAATGCGTATGCTCTTGCAGCTCTGTTGCCGTCGCAGCCGGACGGATCTTCCATTACGCTGACTGCCTTCGGGCCCTTGAATGTCCAGTTGCCCGGCCAGTTTGCGATATGGAACTCTTCGCCCTGAAGAATCTGAGCTGCACGGATGCCGATCGTGTGATGCTCCCAGCAGCACAGCATACCGACACGGCCGATGTTTGTATCATATGCGCCGATATCGCTGCCGTTGCCTTCGCCCCAGTATACACGCTCATTGTAAGTTGGTTTTAATTTTCTGTGGCGGCCAAGGATTGTGCCTTCCGGTCCGAATAAGATCTGTGTGTTATAGAAAGTGAAAACGCCCTGTTTGTCATCAAGCTCATTGACACCCATTACACAGTAAACGCCTGCATCACGGCAAGCCTGGCAAAGGCGATCTGTATCCTCACTCGGGATTACGATAGAGTTCTTCTGCAGACCCATGTTCCAGAGAGCCCACTCTTCACCAATGCTGTTGTAAGTACTGCTGTAGTACGGTCCGAATACCGGAATATAGCTCTCGGAGAAAGCAACCAGCTCAGCGCCGTTTGCAGCTGCTTCTTTGATCTTTTCAATTGCAATGTCAATGGATTTTTCTTTGTTGAAAACGATCTGAGGAGCCTGGATTGCAGCAACTCTTACTTTTTCTTTTCCGCCGAGTACCTGTTTGTTTGGTTTGGTATTCATGATCTTAGCCATTTTTTCTCCTTTTCTGCGATCCGTACGATCGCTTCTTTTTGTTCAACTTTTCAAAGTTGAAATCTCAAAAAAGTTTCAAGCCATTTTGTTACGATTTTCCCTTGCAAGGTTTTTACGCCTTTATGATAACCAGATGGAAACCGAGACGAAAAGAACCTTCTGTTTTCCATCGGTGCAACTTAAAAATTACATCAGCAGATCGGTGGATTGTGATCACGAGAGACGCAATCTGGAGATGACACCGATGAAAAAAATCTGATTCTTTTCAGCTATTTTTTAAGTTGCCATAATTGAAAATGAAAACAGGTTACCGATTGGTAATGGCAATGCACGGACACGGGCAATGGAGGAGATAAATATGATGACAGCAGGCATTGACTGCGGTACACAGAGGGCCAAAGCGGTTCTTGTAAAAGATGGAGAAATTCTCGCGACTGCAGTGACCCGTACAGACTTTGATACGAATAAAGCTGCAAAAGAAGTGATCGGTATGTTGCTGAAAAAGACCGGAGTAGAGCCGGGGGATCTGAAGCATCTTTATATTACCGGTGTGGGCGCGCAGACGATCCAGTTAGGTGACGGTAAGGTCAATGAGATTATGTCTGCGGCTGCAGGGACGAAAAAGCTGACACAGGCCTGTGGATGCATTCTGGATCTTGGAGCAGAGCGAAACCGGGCGATCCGGATGGCAGAAGACGGTACCATTCAGGGGTACGAAGTGAATGATAAATGTGCCTCTGGAAGCGGAACATTTATCGAAGCAATGGCCCGGGTGCTAGAGACACCGATTGACGGATTCGGGAGTCTTGCACTTCAGCATAAAAAGGATATCACGCTGGCAGCACAGTGTGTGGTCTTTGTGGAATCAGAAGTCATTTCGATGATCCACAGCAATGAGGAACCTGCGGACATTGCGTGGGGCGTGCTCGATGGAGTGGCAGCACATATTGTTGCGCTGGCCAAAAGGTTCGGCAAGGTATCAGACATCTGTGTGATCGGTGGACCAACATTGAATGCAGGTCTGATGGAAGCATTGAAAAAACAGCTCGGTCAGGAGATCACAATACCGGATCTTGCGGAATATGCAAGCGCATACGGCGCGGCGCTGCTGGCCGCAGAGGCATAAAAGGAGGGGTTAGAGTGAAAGAATACTGGAGATGGACAGAAGAAACCTTTGTTAACCCCGACCTGACAGATTGGAAGGAGGCCTGCGTGACTGCCGGTGTGGATATTGGTTCGACCAGTACACAGGCTGTTCTGATGGCAGATAAACAGGTCCTTGCGTTTGCCAGCATCAGGACAGGATCCAACAGTAAGGATTCTGCAGTTAATGCGATGAAGAAGGTTATGGATCTGACCGGTGTTACACAGGAAGATATCGCATTTACGGTCGGTACCGGATATGGCAGAGTCAATGTTCCGTTTGCGGACAAGACGATCACGGAGATCACCTGCCATGCAAAAGGAGCCAATTATATTTACGGCCCGACGGTCCGGACGATCCTGGACATGGGAGGTCAGGACTGCAAGGCGATCCACTGTGACGAAAAGGGCAGAGTGGAATCCTTTATGATGAATGATAAGTGTGCAGCGGGAACCGGACGGGGCATGGAAGTGATCGCGGATCTTCTGGGGATTCCGATCGAAGAGATCGGGGAGCGTTCCTTTCAGATCGAAAAAGAACCGCCGGTTATCACCAATCAGTGTGTGATCTTTGCAAAAACAGAGGTAGGCAATCTGATGCGGCAGGGTTGGACCAAGGAACAGGTGCTTGCAGCATATTGCCAGGCGATGGCAGAGCGTGTCGTCAGACTGTTAGAGCGAAACGGTATGACAGAAGACTTTGCGATCACAGGCGGCATTGCCAAGAATACCGGTGTGGTAAAGCGAATCGAGAAAATGCTCGGGATCAAGGCTTTAGAAAGCAGCTATGATACGCAGATCGCAGGGGCTCTGGGCGGCGCACTGATGGCGTACGATCTGCTTGAAAAGAAAAAGAAACGGATGGCAAAGAGTACACAGCAAGCCTGAAAGGGGGAACGATCATGCTTTCCAGTTACGGATTTGAAGATGGCAGCGGCACTTATTATATCGCCATCAATACGGATTCCTGTTGTCAGTGTGAGGAGAAATCCTGTGTGGCAGCGTGTCCGGCCGGATTGTTTGAAATCGTGTTTGATGATTATGACGATGAGGTTGCCGTCATTCGGGAGAACGCCAGACATCGTTTGAAAGAGCTATGTGTAATCTGCAAGAACCAGGAAAGTCTCAAGGAGTCAGACAACATGCTTCCCTGCATGGAGGCCTGTCATTTTGGGGCAATCGGACATACATGGTAGAGGTACTTTCTGACATATGATTTTGTTGAGGAAAAGGAGGAACATGTGTTATGAAACCAACAATAGCAATCGATAATGAGTATATCGAACGCTGGAAAAATGATGGGAAGAAGGTAGTGGGAACCGTTTGCTGTCATATTCCGGAGGAGATCATCCATGCAGCCGGCATGCTGCCGATCCGCATCCGTGGAAACGAATGCACCGATGATCAGGATGGCGAACTGTGGATGACCGGTTTTACCTGTGGATTCTGCCGTGCATGCTTACAGAATCTGCTCGACGGGAAATACGATTATCTTGATGGGATCGTTGTATCTGACGGCTGTATGTTCATCCAGCGTCTGTATGACAACTGGTCCCGGATCGGCAATACACCACACAATCTGAACATCAACATCCCGCGTAACCACGACAAATTGGCAGTAGAGTACTTTGTAGATGAACTGGAGATCATGAAAGCAGAGATGGAAAAGATCTCCGGTGTAACGATCACAGATGAGATGCTCGAAGAGTCCATCGCTTTCTATAACAAGACACGTGCTCTGATCCGCGAATTTTTCGCACTGGCTAAGGGCCCGGCACCGCTTGTTACCGGAACAGAGACCCGTCAGTGGATGCTGCGTGCGATGTCTATGCCGAAAGAGATTTTCTATGAAGAACTCTCCGCATTTATGGAAGAAGTAAAGAAACGCGAAGGCTTTACAGATTACGGCGCACGTCTGATGATGATCGGCTCGACAGTAGATGATCCGGATTATGTAAACATTTTTGAAGAGCATGGCGGACTGATCGTAACCGATTACAACTGCTATGGTACCCGTTATCTGTGGTCAGATGTTACAAGAAAAGAAGGCGAAACACCGTTAGAGTCCATCGCACGTTCTTATCTGGAAAAACTGACATGCCCGCGTATGACTGACCTACATGAAGAAATGTTTGAAGATATGATGCAGTTCATCAAAGAATATGACGTTGAAGGCATCGTTTACGTACGTCAGAAAAACTGCTCATTGTGGGGCGGTGAGAGCGTATTCTTCTATGACAAGTTTGAGAAAGCCGGTTATCCGGTTCTGACACTTGAGAAAGAAGAGATCTCGATCAATGCCGGCCAGGTCGGCATCCGTGCAGAAGCGTTTGTAGAAATGCTGGAAGGAGGGAATGACTGATGAGTGAAGTTAAGAATAACGAAGTACAGGAAATCGATCTGCTCCGTGATGTACATAAAGAAGTTGTTAACATGTATGAATACATGAAGAATAAACATCCGGGACGTCTCTGGATGGCACAGCTTCAGATGGATCACTGGGATGCCATCTGCAATGCACATGAGCAGGGCAAGAAGCTGATCTTAACCAGCACTAATACGCCGGCAGAGCTGATCTACGCATTTGATGCAGTTCCGTTTGTACCGGAGACTCTGATCATGCGTTTTGCAAGCGGAGACAAGACTTTTAAGTATTTGGATCTGGCAGATCAGTATGTCAGCAACCAGCTCTGCTCGATCAACCGTGGTCAGATCGGTTTTTATCTCTCAGGTGACATGAAGCTGAAACCGGATGCTGTACTGGCAACCGTAACACCGTGCGATTCATCCCGTATCGCGTATACGGCAGCCGGAGACATTCTTGGGATTCCGAGTTTTGTACTGGATACGCCGTATCGCCAGGATGAGCGCGGATACCGGTATCTGGGTAAACAGATTCGGGAAGCCTGCGCGTTCTTAGAAGAAGTGACAGGCAACAAGCTTGACTGGGATAAGTTCCGTGAAGTCATCGAGCGTGGCAACGAAGCAGCCAGACTGCTGACCGCATGTTCTAAGCTGCGTCAGATCACACCGTGTCCGCTTCCGGGAAGCCTTCTCGTATTGAATGAGATGGTCGGCGGTATGATGGGCAGCCAGGGTGCAGTTGACTATTTAAGAGCAGAATATGAATACGGTGTTAAAAACCTGGAAAAGGGCAAGGGAGTCACACCAGGACCGGAAGAATTCCGTGTGATCTGGGTACAGAACATGCTCTGGAACTATGCAGGTATCGTAGGCTGGATGGAGAAAGAGTTCAACGCAGTGCTTGTCATGGACGGATTCGGCTACGAAGGCTACAAAGAGATCGATACTTCTACAGAAGAGAGCATGCTCATGGGCCTCGGCCAGCGGGCACTGAATTCGCCGATGGTACACGGTGCATCCGGACCGGCGGATCCGTGGATCGAGATGGTTGACCGTATGATCGATGAGTATAAAGTCGATGTATCCATGTTTGCAGGTCACATTGGCTGTAAACACACATGGGCAGCAGGAAAGCTTGTAAAAGATTATATCTATGAGAAGTTTGGACTGCCGACTCTGACATTTGATGCGGACGGTATTGACATTCGTTATCAGTCACAGGATCAGATTAAAGCGATCATTCGTGAATATATGGAAACCCTGATTGAGAACAGAAAGAAGCAGGGATAAAACAAGAAGGAGGAGAGTGACTCATGGCAAAAGGAAAAACAATCGCAGTTACAGGGAAAGGTGGGACAGGAAAGTCGATTATTGCATCCCTGATGATTACTGAACTTGCAAAACTTCTTCCGGGTGAGATACTGGCGATTGATGCCGATTCTGCCATGAGTCTTCCCTATACGCTGGGGATTGAGGCAGATGGCAAAAAGACGATCACAGCAATGCGACAGTCGATCGTAGGCCCCAGTGATATTAAAAAACAGATGAATGATAAACCGATGCGGGAAGTGATCCGCGAAGTTCTCCATCAGGGAGACGGGTTTGATCTGCTGCTGATGGGCCGCCCGGAGGAACCAGGCTGCTACTGTGCAGTGAATGACCTTTTGCGTCATGGCATGGACATGCTTGTGAAAGATTACGCTGTCTCTGTCATAGACGGGGAGGCCGGTCCGGAGCAGATCAACCGCAGAGTATTAAAAGATGTGGACACACTGCTTGTCGTATCGGATATGTCAGCCAGAAGTTTAAAGACTGCCAGAGGAATCGTAGAGATCGCTATGGCAGGTGAAAACGGTATCAGCGTAAAGAATGCCGGTCTGGTATTGAACCGGGTTCGGAACGATGAACCGCTTCATGAACTGGTAAAAGATGTCGGTGTTCCGGTGATCGGATCCATTCCGGAAGACAGTATACTCAATCAGTATGACAGAGACGGACGGTCTCTTCGGGAACTGCCGGATGATGCGCCAAGTGTCCTGGCAGTGCAGAAAATATTAGAAACGATTCTTTGATTTTGGAGGAAAAAGCTATGAGCAAGATTAAAACCATGAGCGAAGCACTCGACCTGATCCAGGACGGCGCAACAGTAGCAGCAACCGGATTTGTCCTTTGGGGCCTTGCAGATGAGGTGTTCAAAGCAGTGGAAGACCGCTTTTTAGAGACCGGTCATCCGAACAACTTGACCTGCATTTACACCGGAAGTGCAGGCCTGGAAGACAGCGGATTTGACAGATGGGCACATGAAGGCCTGATGACAAAGATCATCATGGGTCACACAGGCCTGAACCCGAAAGTTCCGCCGCTGATCAATGCGAACAAGTGCCAGGCTTACAACTTCCCGATGGGATGTGTACAGAACATGTACCGTGGATCCCTCCTTGGACAGAAGGGCTTCATGAGCAAGATCGGTTTAAAGACATTCGTAGATCCGCGTCTTGACGGCGGTAAGATGAATGATGTAACAACAGAAGATATTGTAAAGCTGGTTGAGTTCGAAGGCGAAGAGTGGCTGTACTATCCGGTGCCGAAGATGGATATCGCGATCATTCGTGGTACAACGGCAGATGAATTCGGCAATGTTTCCATCGAAGACGAATGTGGTCCGATGAACATGCGCGACCTGGCTATGGGCGTTAAAGCAGCAGGCGGTAAGGTAATCGTTCAGGTTAAGAATCTGTCCGGAAGCAAGATCCCGGGTGCTGATATCGAGATCCCCGGTGTATTCGTAGACGCAGTTGTTCAGTCTCAGGAACCGGAGAAATATCACAGAATGACAAAGAACATTTACTACGATGCATGCCGTTCAGGCGGATTTGACATTCCGGTCGATTCCATGGAAGAGCTTCCGCTGAATGTTCGTACCGTAATCGCCCGTCGCTGCGCGATGGAGCTTCAGCCGGAGTCCATCGTAAATCTGGGTATCGGTATCCCGACCCTCGTTGCTGCAGTCGCAGGAGAAGAAGGGTTCTCAGATGACCTGATCATGAGTGCTGAGGATGGTATGCTTGGCGGTATTCCGGGAACAGGTGATACATTTGGCTGTGCGGTAAATACAATGGGTATGCTTTCCATGGCGTACAACTTCGACCTGTATGATGGCGGTAACCTGAGCATGGCAGTAGAAGGCCTGGCAGAGTGTGATGCAGCAGGAAATATCAATGTAGGTAAGTTTGGCACCATGATGCCGGGCTGTGGCGGTTTCATCGATGTAACCCAGCCGACACCGCTTGTTATTTTTGCAGGTACATTCACAGCCGGCGGCGCAAAATATGAAGTAGCTGACGGCAAACTGACCATCGTGAATGAAGGAAAGTCCAGAAAGTTCCGTAAGAATGTACAGCAGATTACCTTCAGTGCGGAATATGCGGCTGAGAGCGGCCAGAAGGTTCTCTATGTAACCGAGCGTGCAGTACTGCGACTGACAAAGGACGGTATTGTTCTCGAAGAGATCGCTCCGGGCGTAGACCTGCAGAAAGATGTTTTGGATCAGATGGACTTTGAGCCGATCGTATCCGAAAATCTGAAGCTTATGGACGAGCGCATCTTCAGAGCCGGTAAGATGGGATTCAGCATCAAATAATCAAATTGGCAGATCAATGAAGTATAGCGTTCCCGGAAGTCCGCGTACAGACGGGAAAATATCCGGGAACGCTATTTTTATGCCCAAAAAGGAGAAAAAATGGAGTTAAAAAAGACAATTTACAGTGTTTCTGACGGTATTGCAGTCATCCAGATGAACTATATGAAAAACCTGAACGCAATCGATGAGCAGATGGCAGATGAGCTGATCGCTCTGTTGGACCAAGCAGAAAAAGATGATGAAGTAAAGGTCGTCGTGTTAAAGGGCGCTGAGAAGGCATTCTCTGCCGGTGGTGACATCGGTTTCTTCTATGAACGTGTGCAGGCTGGCGGCGAAGTCAGTCTGGATGGGTTGATCGCGCGTATTGGCATACTGGCTGACAATATGAAAAAAATGAGCAAGATGATCATCACATCCGTAGCCGGTGCAGCAGCAGGTGCGGGCATGAGCCTGGCGCTTGGTGGGGATTTCCTGATCTGCGCAGACAATGCAAAGTTCATCCTTGCGTTTGTAAATCTTGGCCTAGCACCTGATACAGGCGCAGCATATCTTCTGGCAAAGAGCATTGGTACAGCAAGAACCATGGAATTGTCCGCGACTGGCCGTCCGGTTGGAGCAGAAGAAGCAAAGGCGTGGGGCCTTGCTTATCAAGTCGTTGCAAAGGAAGAACTCGAAGAAGCGACCATGAAGCTTGCTAAAAAGCTGGCAGCAGGACCACTGGTATCCTATGCAAATATCAAGAAACAGATCTATGCGGCAGCCTTTTCTGATTACAGAAGCTGGCTGGACAATGTAGAAGGTCCGACACAGCATGAATGTGCATTGACAGAAGACTTTAAAGAAGGTGTCAAGGCATTTATGGAAAAGAGAAAAGCAGAGTTTACAGGTAAGTAAAAACGGATTGAGAAGTAATAGAGAGGAAGGACAAATGAGTAAGGATGTAGTAATCGTAAGTGCATGTCGTACAGCGATCGGTAAGTTTCAGGGACAGTTTAAAAATGTTTCTGCCAGAGATCTGGCTGTGACCGCAGGGAAAGAAGCAGTAAAACGTGCAGGTATTGACATTGATACGATTGATGAGATCGTTATGGGTGAGTGTTACCCGCATATGCAGGGTTCTCTGCCTGCAAGACAGGTATCCATGCGGATCGGTCTGCCGGAGAGAAGCAATGCGGTAACAGTTAATCAGAACTGTGCATCGGGAATGCGTGCACTTGAGATTGCAGCTGCCAATATCCAGCTGGGCAAGACAGAGATTGGTCTGGTCGTTGGTGTGGAAAATATGACGCAGGCACCGTTTATGCTGCCGAAAGCCAGAATGGGTTACCGCATGGGCGCGATTCCGACCGGCGGAACGGCAGAACTGATCGACAGTCTGATCCATGACGCACTTTTTGACGAGCTGGTTCCGGGACATATGGGAAAAACTGCTGACAACGTTGCAGAGCTTTGTGGTGTGACTAGAGAAGAATGTGATAAACTTGCAGTACAGAGTCATAACCGTGCATGTGCAGCGATTGACGCAGGAAAGTTCAAAGACGAGATCGTACCGGTCGTGATCCCGAACAAGAAAAAAGGCGATCAGATTATCGATACGGATGAACATCCGATCCGTGACTGCAGCTATGAAAAACTCTCCAAGATGAAGACCGTATTCTCTGAGAATGGTGTTACAACCGCAGCCAATGCATCCGGTATCAACGATGCAGCAGCAGCCGTTATCGTTATGTCCGCAGAAAAGGCAAAAGAACTCGGAATCAAACCGATGGCAAAACTGCTGAACTCCTGTGGCGTCGGCGTAGATCCTCACTACATGGGCATCGGCCCGGCATATGCGATTCCGAAATGCTTAGAGGGCGCAGGCCTGAAGCTGGAAGATGTTGATTACTGGGAGATCAACGAAGCGTTTGCCGCACAGTTCCTTGGCGTAGCGAAGAAGCTGGAAGAAGAGCAGGGCTTTACGCTGAATCCTGAGAATGTAAACCGCAACGGATCCGGTATCGCACTCGGTCATCCGATCGGCTGTACAGGTCTTCGGATCATCGTCAGTATGCTCTATGAAATGGAGCGTACCGGCGAAAAGATCGGCTGTGCATCATTGTGTGTAGGCGGCGGCCCGGCGATGGCATCAGTATGGAGTCGTGACGTATAAGCGCAGACAGAGAAGGATATATCCGTTGTCTCAAAAGAGAAGGAGGAACGAAAATGAGTTCTCATACCCATGAGCACACACATGCAGACGGGCATACACATACGCATACACACAGTCACGAGCATGTATCTGACAGTGTGCAGCTGGATGCTGCGAAACGAAAAGCAATGCTTACTTATTTGCTGGAGCACAACAGACATCATGCACAGGAGATCCATGATCTGGCGCATGGATGCGATGAGGAAGCAGCAGCGTTGCTGCATGAGGCATCTGTGCTGATCGATCAGGGAAATGATAAGATCGAAGCTGCGCTTGCTTTGATGAAGGGGGTTTAAAAAATGTGCTTATCAAATGTGATGGATTTGACCAGTGGAAAGCCGACACAGATCGCATCGAGTGTACAGGATGTATCGATCAAGGGGGATATACTTACGTTTACCGATATCCTGGGACAGGAAACAGTTTTTAAGGGGAGAATTGCGCACATAGATCTGATCAAAAATGTGATCGCAGTAAACCAGTTATCAACCACGCCCGAAAATTGATACAAAAATGTTACAAATAATGAATTCCTGAACCCGCCACGTTTTTAAGTGTTCTTGATTTTAAGTAGTCCGGAGCCCTTGAAAACAGGCGGGTTCAGCCTTTTTGTTTTTAGATCACCCAATTTGTGGAAGGTACCCCTTCTTTTTACATCATACTTCTATGTAAAGTATTAGACACAGAAGTGTATTGACTTGAAAACAACTTCTATGTAAAATATTATACATACAATTGGAGGGGCAAGCTATGGATTATATGATCAGGCAGGATATAGAAAGTGTATTGGAAATCACAGATTACACAATGGAAGATCTGGCAGAAAAACTAGGAGTCAGCAGGGTAACTGTAAGCAATTGGATTAATAATAAAAATGCCATATCAGAAAAGCATATGGATGCATTTTATCGTTTTGTTTTCAATAAAGGAATTCGCCTAAATAAGATTAAAGAGCAGTTCTATCGGGAAGATATTGTAAGAGATAACGAAATTCTCCTTTTTCATGGAGCAAAATCAAAGATAGAAGGTGCTTTAAGCGTTACTCATAATAAGAGATTAAATGATTTTGGAAATGGATTTTATTGTGGCGAAAGCTTGGAACAATCAGCAATGTTTGTTGCGACGCATAAAAACTCTTCTCTGTATATGCTTATATTTAAACCGTCGAATTTGAAATACAAGAAGTTTAGTGTAAACAGGGAATGGATGCTTACAATTGCATATTTTCGAAGACGGTTAGAAGATTATCGCGATACAAAAATAGTGAAGCATTTGTATGAGACGATAAAAGAGGTTGATTACATTATAGCGCCTATAGCAGATAATAGAATGTTTGAGATTATTGATAGTTTTATTGATGGAGAGATCACAGATATTCAATGTCAGCATTGCTTATCCGCTACGAATCTGGGAATGCAGTATGTGTTTGTGAGCGAGAAAGCACTTTCCAATATCACGCTTCTGGAAAGATGTTATTTGACAGATCTGGAAAAAGAGGCATATTTGAATGCAAGACAGGAAAGCTTCAGGATGAATATGGATAAGGTGAAGCTTGCAAGAAAACAGTATAGAAATCAAGGCAAATACATTGAGGACATATTAATATGAGAACAATGGATTCTTTAGGATTAAAACTATGTAGTTACCAGGCAGTGTTGTTTGAACAATCAATAGAGCAAACCAATTGCAGTTCAAAAATATTCATACGGAGATTTATGAATTCTAATCTTGCAAAGCGTATGGACAGTGTGGGCTTTTTGTTTGATTCATTAGCTGTTTCTGATGCCATAGACGAAGTAGAGGATCAGTATGGAGCCAGCACATATGGAGCAGAAAAATTCTCGATAGAAGAAATGCATTGGATCGGATATATCTACAGATACTGGGCATATGTATCCGGGAAAACCAGCAAGCAGCTATATAAGATTGTTAAACCGGAGCAATTACGAAAAAGGTATTTTCCATATCACTCATTAGACCCACAGCAGGCGATAGACAGAATCAAGGAAGAAATAGAGCCTGAAGAGCAGAGCGAAATGGATGATATTGCAAAAGGGGTTATTGCGCTTCGCAAAGTGCGAAACAGGTAAACGCATATCCAAAAAATAGAGAAGGTAATCAGTGTGAATACATTGGTTACCTTCTCTTTAGGTTAGCCTTTTAATGGAATTCAGTGTTCTTTATTTTAACACACCATCAAGCCATGCATATGCTTCCTGCACATCATAGTCTCCGGAATGCGGCTGAATCCATGCGAATTCGCAGTTTGGATCTACGACACTGTCATTGTTGTCAAGTGCTCTGAAGAGAACTGCCTGCAGTGCGAATGCGGTGTCTCTGTCGCGGAAGCCGTGACGCACATACCAGTTCGGAGATACCGTTGATTCACGGTCACCTACAAGATACGGGATCGGGCTGGACATCTGTAACTGAAGGTCCAGAGCCTGTCCTTCTTCTGTCTCCATAAACTCATCCCAGGTAAGGCCGGTATCATCGAGACCACAGCCATTTCCTTCTACAGCATCATTGTTCCAGGAATAGAATTCGTATGCGCTGTACGGATACTCTGTGGTTCCGTATAAGGAGTCCTCATTAAATCCGCTGACAGAAGCAAGTCCTGTTTCGGAAAGGCCCTTATTTGAGAATGCGCAAGCAACTTTCAGCGTCTGGTTTCTTGCTACGAAGTAGAAGAAATCTTCCAGTGCCTGCTGATCTAAGAGCTTCGCTACGCCATCTTCTACACTCATGAAGCCGATCCAGTCTTCGCTGTTGCTGTTATACATTTCTACAAGATCGGTGATGGATTCCTGTAATACCATCTGTCCGTTTTCATCCGGTACCATGCCGATCTCTCTTTTTTCTGCCTTGGCAAGGTCGTTAATGATCTGGTCTGCGCCGATTTCTTCGGATGCTTTTGCAAGACTCTCATTGAGCTCTTCTAATGTCACATCCATCAGGTTGTCACCGGTAACGCTCGGGATGCCAAGGCTTGTGACGTATTCTTTATACTGGTCTGCCAGGGCATAGGAAGCATCCATCATCCATTCCGGAGTATAGGTATCGGTAAACGGATCCTGGAAGGTTTCGCCGGTTTCTTTGTTGACAACCGGAAGACCGTCATCAACCAGTCTCTGACGGACATTTGCATAGGTGAATTCATATGCCGCATCCGCTTCTCTTAAGTCATTGATCGGGCAATATGCAATGGTTCCGAAAATCGCATCACTGATATCAGATGTGTAGGTATCGCCGTCTTTGCTGATACCTGCAGCACCGATCTCATAGAGTGACTCATAGAAATCCGGGCTGTCGCCGCTTGCACAAATCACGGTTGAGAGGGCACCGCCGCCGGATGTTCCTGTGATCACGATCTTTTCCGGATCGCCTGCCGGAAGGGCGTCAGCATTCTTTCTTAAGTAACGGATCACTGCTTTTGTATCGGTGATCGTAGCCGGTGAATGGCCGATGTATCCTTTTTCCGGATCCGGATTATCTCCGCGGCTTCTCGCACCGTGACTTACAAAAATATATCCTCTGGAAAGAAGCGCGCCGATATTGTCCGTATCGCTGTCACTGGCATATTCCATATCCGGCATGATCTGTGTTCTGCCATTGTATGCATTTACGATCCAGCCACTGTTGTTGACTGAAAAGATAATTGCGGAATCCTTAGTAGCGTTCTCCGGTACATAAATGCTGACCTTCTGATCGATCCCGTCTTCATTTGGGATCATTGCAATGTTGGTCGGGTTTAAAACATAGCAGTCTTCGTATTCGGTGATCTTAAGATCATTCCCGTCCAGTTTCACATTAAATTCTGTCACTACTGCGTCGTCAAAAGATAGTGTGTCATCCACATTGACAGCTGCTTTTGCAGCCTCAGTTTCCGCACTCATACTTTCTCCTCCACTGCTTCCGGCTGGGCCCTGTGGTTGTCCGCCGCATGCGGTAATCGCAGCAACTGCAGCGGCGATCACACAAGAAAGAACAGCCACTCTTTTTTTGTTTCTCATCATTGTCCACCCTCAAAATTTCTGTGCTAACTCCCTCAGTGTCACACATCAATAATGTCAATTTCATTATATTTTTGTTTAAAAATTCTGTAAAGAAAAATTGGTGCATATATGTTCTGTTTTTGGTTGTCATCGCAAGCTGATTAAATGTAGAATAAAAGCAATAAAAGGAGGGATATGTGATGTCAGATAAAAGACGAGAAAACTATATTATATCTGCCATCATTGCCATTGTGGTTTCCATGGCAATTTACAGGTTCCTGCCGAAGCTGATTTTTGGTGATATGCAGGATTCTTTTCAGTTGAGTTTGTATAGACAGATCATTTTTGCGATTCCTGTTTTTATATCCGTTATCGTGCTTAGAAAATTGTGGATCTATCGTCCGAATCCCAAAATGCTGAAAAAGGGATGGAAAGCAGCGGCAGCTCTCATCATTATCATCATCCTGAATGCCATTCGTTCTTTCGCCGCAACGATAGAAGTGGATGGGATCACATTTTTGATGTTTGCGGTACAGATCTTTTTGGTCGGATACTGCGAAGAAGTGCTGTTTCGCGGATTGCTTTTTAACGCGTTTCATAAAAAATTCGGTGTAAGATCATTGGCCGGAACGCGGCTTGCCGTGGTTTTATCCGGGGTATTATTTGGTGCCATGCATCTGCTCAACGCGACGAATCCGAGCGTTAGCTTCACCAGTGCGACGATCCAGGCCGGAAGTGCTGCCTTTATGGGCATTTTCTTAGGCGCTGTTTATATCCGCTGCGGGAGAGGGCTGTGGTATGTCATTTTTCTGCATGCGCTCAATGACGCTGTTGCGTTTATTGCCACTGGACGGCTTGGCGGGACCTCGGCGGCAGAGATCGTGAATACAATTGGAGTCCAGGCCGGGTTTGCGCAGGTGGTGTTTGCGGCAGTTCTTTTTGGAGGCCTTTCGATATTCATACTCAGGAAAAAGAAGCTGGAACCATGTATTAATAATCTGTAAAAGGGGGCTGCAACCATTGAAAAGCACAGTGGTTGCAGTTTTTTTATTTGCGAAATCCGTAATTGACGATATTCTGACCAGGTGCTAGAATATCCGTAATTAACGATTTTTCAGTAATTTTTGATGTTTTCGGAAAGGAGCGGATGGCTATGACAGTAGGACAAAGGATTTTTTATCTTCTGGAAGAAAAAAAGATGACACAGGTGGAGTTCTCGAAGCGGACGGGAATCGCGACAACGACGATCAGCGACTGGCGCAAGAAAAACACCAACCCGGGGTCAGAGAAGATCATGGCGATCTGCGCAGCGCTGGAAGTGACCCCGGAATACCTGCTCTCGGGGGTGTGTGAAGATAGCGAGAGAGGAAAAGATGTCGACTATCTGGTGATTCCGCAGGGGACCGACGAGCGCGTGTTGCTGGAATTGTTCAACGACATGGAGTGGCTTGAGAGAACACACTTGCTGGAGTATGCGAAAAAGCTTGCGGGGCGGGAGGTCGATAATGCATATGCGGACCATAAAAATCAATCCATGAAAAAAATTGCGGAATTCTGTGATGTTGAGATTTATATGGACGAAAGATTTGAGGGGGAGCCTTCTGTTGATGTCAATTATCTTGATGATAATATTTTTGGCCAGATAGATCTAAACAGTGGACATGTGAGTGGGAATTTTTCAAAGTATGTGATGCCGGTGATAGAAGCCTGGCTAAAAGAACATAAAGATCTGTTGCTTCAGATGTGGAAAGATAATCGGATTGAGGCAATTCCTGCCTGGGAGTGATATATGGCATGTATTGTAATCAAAAAGTTGCTTGGATATGAATTATGTATTTTTGAAAAAGAGGGTACTTTATATTACACAGATCACATAGTTTTAATCCGAAAAAAAGATTATACTGAGATATTCAATCTCGATACAATGCATCATGAAACAGGTGATTATATTAAGCGTGATGTTATGCGAGAGACAATATATCAGTATATTAGAGATCATTCAGAGGATTTTATGTAAGGTATTCATTCTAAGATATTCTCTATCATTTTTAAAAATATAGGCAACATGAGACGTATTTTTAAATTTGAAAGGAGAATCGATATGACAAAGATCTATGGATATATCAGAGTAAGCAGCAGGGACCAAAACGAAGACCGCCAGCTGATCGCGATGCAGGAATTGAACATTCCGGCGAAGAACCTTTTCATCGATAAACTTTCCGGAAAAGATTTTGACCGGCCCGCCTATCAGAAAATGCTCCGCAGGATCCGACCGAATGACCTCGTGTACGTAAAAAGTATTGACCGTCTGGGGCGAAACTATAAAGAGATCCTGGAGCAGTGGCGCATCCTGACGAAGGAAAAAGAGGCAGACATCTGTGTGCTGGATATGCCATTGCTTGACACGAGGAACGGAAAAGATCTGATGGGGACATTTCTCGCGGATCTGGTGCTTCAGATCCTGTCATTTGTGGCAGAAAATGAGCGCAATGCGATCAGACAGCGGCAGGCAGAGGGAATTGCGGCCGCAAAAGCGAAAGGGGTACGGTTCGGGCGCCCGGAGATGCCGTTGCCGGACAATTTTCTGGATGTGTATCAGCGGTGGAACACCGGAGAAATTACGGGAACAGAGGCAGCGAGTGAACTGAATATGCCTCTGTCAACATTCTGTTATAAGATAAAAAAATTAAAAAACCGCCAGGGAAAACTGGCGGGATAAGAGCAGATTTACAATAATGTTTACTTTTTTGTAACTAAAAATATCATTCAAAATATTCTCTATCTGTAAAAATCATAGATCGGTCGGATATCTATTATTTTTACGTTCTTTTATATTCTAAAAAGGTTTTTTGAAATTGTCAAATATTTTTAAAAAATCAGCAGAAACCCTGAATTTTCAAAGGTTTTGACGAAGTTTACCGGTTAGGGAAACAGGTAAACCCGCGTCAAAATCTGTCACGTCATACTGTTATAAAGATCGGAAACAGACAATGGTTAACGTTGTCTGCTTTTTTTGTTTTATCACGAAAAATCATGGTTGAAGGCCTGCTTTTTTACGCTGTAAGAAGGTAAGCTTTTTTGTTTTGAAAGGTGGTGAAACAAATGCCGAGAATCAAAGACCTGACCGGGCAGACGTTCGGCAGGCTGACAGCGATCAAGGCGACGGAAAGAAGAGATAGTAAGGGTTCTGTTTACTGGAAATGCCGATGTGTGTGCGGAAATGAAACAGAGGTCACAGAGGACTGTCTGACGAATGGAGGCACCGTTTCCTGCGGGTGTCGACGGAAGGAGATCATGGAAAACATCCATGAGAGTCTGACATTTGTGGATGGGACCTGTATCGACTATTTGAAATCCAGAAAGTTCCGCTCGGACAATAAGAGTGGCTTCCGGGGCGTGTATCAGATTGGCGGGAAATACCGCGTCAGCATCGGTTTTCAGAATAAGCGATACTATCTCGGTACGTATAAGGATTACAACGATGCGGTCCGTGTACGTCTGGAAGCAGAAAAGGAAGTGCATGAAAAGTACGTTGCGCTATATGAATGGTGGGATGCGAGGGCCAGACAAAATCCCATATGGGCAAGAGACCATCCGTTTACTTTCCGGGTGGAAGCAAAGGGTAGTGTGCTGAACACGACCTCGCCACTTCTGAAGCTGGCGGAAAATGAGATCAAAATGATCTGAGTTGAAGAAAAGAAAGGATAGATCAAGATGAAAAAGACAAAAAGAATCATCGCACTGGTGACTGCCATAGTTATGGTATTCGGCATGAGTCTAACGGTATTTGCCGCACAGTTGGGCACCGGTACGATCACAGTAGAAAATGCGACAAAGGGGCAGACCTATACAGCCTACAGGATTTTTAACGCGACATTTGCCGGAACAGACGGTATTTCTTATAAGGTTCCGGTTTCAGAGGCGGACAGTGTTGACACTTCACTTTTTGATGTGAGCACAACAGAGGAAACCATTGACGGGGGTCAATATTACACGGTTACGCAAAAAAGCACAGCTACAGATAAGCAGATCACAGCCTGGGCAAAGGCAAATTACAGTGCATTTGATGCAGAAGGGATCGCCGGGGTATATGGTGATGACGGAACGGTTACGTTTCCGGATCTGCCATACGGATACTACTACATTACGTCTTCATTAGGGGCTGTCGTTACGATCGATACAGCGCATCCGGATGCAATCGTGAAGGATAAGAACACAGGCGGTCCGAATGCACCGGACAAAAAAATCGTAGCCGAAAACAGTAACGCTATGACAGCGGCGACAAGCAATGATGCCGCAGTAGGATCAACGGAGAGCTTTCAGGTCAGATTCAATGCGACAAACTGGGTGACAACATCTTCCACAGATTCTTCGAGTCAAAAGGTTACTGCTTATGACACCAAAGCAGAGAAATATACCATCGTGGATACGCCGACAGGGCTTGATATCGATCCGGACAGCGTGGTCATCACCGTAAACGGAACGACAATCTATACAGATGGTGCATCGGTAGATGCTACGAATGTTACTACGGTCAGCAAAGATGCCGGGACCGGCGCACTGACGATCGTGATGCCATGGGTGGACGCAAACGGTGCTTCCCTCTATGCGGCACCATCCGGGAATGTAGATATTCCGGTGGTCGTTACCTATGATGCAACAGTTACTTCCGCGGCAGCAACGGCAGTTGCACCAAACAGCGTCGAGATCACCTATAACAATGACGGCACGGTGACACCGGAAGGAAAGCCGATCAAAACCTATACCTACACGTACAAATTCCAGCTGGACAAGGTTAAAGAGGATGGTACAGACCTTCTCGGTGCAAAATTCCAGGTCTATGCGGGAGATACGATCACAGCGGGAGATGAGCCGCTTACATTTTCACTGCAGGACGGAATCTATGTATGTGATCCGAATGGGACAGAGACAGAGATCGATCTGACTGCTGTCGCAAACGCGCAGATCACCGGATTGGATAAACAGGCCTATACGATCCGGGAAACAGCAGTGCCGTCCGGATATAACAAAGCGGCGGATACCGTGGTTCTTGCAAATAAACTGATCCGGGTCGATGGAACGATTTTTGATGAAGATAACATTGTCAATAATGGCGAGATTGCCACACCGAATGACAGAGGTGTTACAACAATCGTGAACAGGCAGGGTTCTCTTCTGCCGTCTACCGGTGGCGCCGGCACGACGATGATATATGTGACAGGCGCGATCCTGCTCATCTGCAGCGGCGTTGTTCTGGCAGCCCGCCGTCAGGCGAAAGCGAAGTAAACCTAATTCCGAAAGACAGAATGCAGATATGAAGAAGTCATTCGTGGTGCTCGTGGCGATCGCTTTGGTCGCCGGAGCATCGCTCCTAAGCTATCCGACGATATCGGATCAATGGAACCGGTTTCACCAGACACATGCGGTCATGAGCTACGCAGACCAGGTGGATCATCTGGAAGAAGCAGTGTATGAGCAGGTCCTGGAAGAAGCGTATACATACAATCATCAGCTGGCAGAGAACGGAGCTGACTGGCAAATGGATGAAGAAGCAGCGATGGCATACAGCGGGCAGCTGAACATCGAGTCATCCGGGATCATGGGATATGTCAATATCCCGAAGATCCATGTGATGCTTCCAATCTGCCACGGAACAGAAGAATCCGTCCTGCAGACGGCGGTCGGGCATCTGGAGGCGACGAGTCTTCCGGTCGGATGTAAAAGCTATGATGCCAGACAGGAGAAGGTACTTGATGAGACGGATGGCAGCCATTGCGTGATCTCAGGTCACAGAGGACTCCCTTCGGCGAAACTCTTTACCGATCTTGACCGGCTGACGGAGGGAGACCGTTTTTCCATTACCGTATTACATGAGACGCTGACATATGAGGTGGATCAGATCCGTGTCGTAGAGCCGGGTGATTTTTCTGATCTGCAGATCGTTCCCGGAGAAGATTATTGTACATTGCTCACCTGTACCCCGTACGGAATCAATACACAAAGACTCCTGGTGCGGGGACATCGGGTTGAAGATTATCCTAATGACGTTCACATGATGTCTGATGCTTTCCGTTTCTGGCCGGATCTGATCACACCGATCCCAGCTGCAATAAGCCTTTTGATCTTACCGATCGCGTTTGTGATCGTGGCCAGAAGGAGAAAGCGAAAAACGAAAATCATATGTAAATCATCAGGCATCCGTTAAGGGTGCCTGATCGTTTTGACATGAGAACAGTGCATTTGGTAGAATGATAAAAATCTGTTGGTCGGATGGCTCTATGAATCCGGCAAAAAGTGAGGATGTCATATCTGCAGAAGCGGATGGAAAGGGAGCGTATGGAGCTTTTTGGAAGATTATATCTGGATAAAGAAAAAGACATTATCATAGATTTAATGCAGGAAGAAGAGCGTCTTTTTTATACTCTGAGAACACCAAACCACGGGACGGGGAACCTGATCCGGAATCTGGCAGGCGTATGTGATCTGTCATTGACCAATGATCCAAACGGATTCATGATCATTGAAAATGAAATCCCATGTTATTTTGACGGAGAGGGCAGACTGGTCTACGTGCTTCGTCTGGGAGACACAAAGGTGGCAAACATCTATCCGGACGGGCGGATCGAGCAGAAGGCGATGATCCCGTCGATCGCAAAGACCCTGATGAGCCAGACAAAGGATTACCGGCTTGACATCAGGAAAACACTTGTAAAGACATACATCCGCAGGGAGTGCAAATTCCGGACGGACCTGCATACGCATATGAATGCAAATCTGCATCCGGATGTACTGATCGCGCTCGGGATCCGGCATCAGATCCGGTATCCGCTTTATTATATTAAAAAGCTCAATCTGGTCTGTACTGCAGAGCAGGAAGAGAAACTGGAAAAACGCAGGGAGATCTCCAAAGAACTGTTTCAGGACAGTTCGCTGAAGGGAAAATACCTGACGCGTCGCATTGATGACAATACGTTTATCAATTTTGCGGATCTGATCTTAAATAACCCGGAAAATGCGTTGGAAAACATTGCAAAGATCCGATGCTCACTGGCGGTGATGAAGGATGGGCAGGCAGTTTTCACCAACTTAGAAAAGGTTTATCTGTATCGGTATGTGTTTACCAAAGGTACCGCTGCAGAGGATCTTTTTGACTGGGAAAATATGCCGCCGGTAGCGGAACCGGATATCGCACACATCCTGGATCAGATGAAGCGGGATATGGAAGATCCCGTTTACGGAAAGAATTCACTTTTTCAGAATAAACTGCTCTGGGTAGCCAGAGGATATCAGAAGTATGGTGTCAGCTATGCGGAAATATCAGATACCACACTGGTAAAGAAGGATGGTGCATCGCAGATGCTTGCGCAGGTCCATGCGGTTATGCCGCAGATCATTGAGGAGACCGGTGTGACGCTTCGTTTTCTGGCCGGCATCAGACGAATCCCGTTAACGATCGTCAGAGACCAGGTGACACCGGGCGATTATTTCAGGGAGAACCTGCAGGTGCTCGGCGCGATTGCTTCCGATCCCTATGTGGCCGGCAGTGATATCATCGGAGAAGAAATCAATGACATCCGAGAGATCGCGCCTGTCATCGAGGAGATCGTTCGGATCGCATCGCTCCATCCGGGATTTACGGTACGGATCCATGCGGGTGAAAATGACAGTCTGCGTGACAATCTGGCAAACAGTGTTCAGTGTGTTAAAGATGCCTTGAAACCGGGGCAGCCGATGCCTCACTTGCGGATCGGCCACGGATTATATGCGGCAAATCTGAAATCGGCTTCCGGAAAGGCAATGCTTCAGGAACTGGTTTCATGTGGTGCAGTGCTCGAATTCCAGATCACATCGAACGTGCGCCTGAACAATCTGAGTACGATGGATCGTCATCCACTGCGTCAGTATCTGGAATATGGCGTCAGATGTGTACAGGGTACGGACGGCGGTGCGCTCTACGGTACGGATTCGGTAGATGAGCAATTGGCGCTTGAGCGTATGCTGAACTTAAGTTTTGAAGAAATGTGCCGGATGCGTGCATGCGAAGAGAAGGTTCGTCAGGACGCGATGGTAGCGTTTGAAAAGAAGAAACTCGACCTCTGGAAAACGATCGGTGCAGACGCATTCCGGGATGCGGATGCGATCCGCGCATTCTATGAAAAGAAGATAGAGGAAGAATTGGAGCAGCCGGGACCGAACCTGCCGGGCGCAGAGAAGATGGGCTCCGAGGAAGTGTTTGCAGAGCAGATCAAAAAGATACCGGTCGGCAAGATTCCGATCGTGATTGCAGGCGGCAGCTTTAACAGTGACAGGCATAAAACCGTGCTCCGCAAGGATGATGCGAAACTGATCGATCTTTTGTTAGAAAAGCTGGATCCGGAGCAGGTCTGGTTTGCGGTAGGACATCGGGTATGTGCCTACGAGCGGTATTTGATGGAACAAAACGAAGACCGGTTCGAGGTGTTCGCCTATGTGCCATCCATGGTCGGAGAAAAGGAACAGAAGAATCTCTGCAAACAGAAGGTTGATGTCCGGGTAGCGATTGAGTCGGAGGCGATGGGTGTTTATAAAAGCATCGCTTATGAGATTTTCAAGCGGGGACCGTCGGTGCTGATCACGTTTGACGGAAACAGTGCCGGTGTGAACCTGATCCAGGAAGCAAAAAATGCGAAGTATCCGTGCAAGATCTATGCAGACAGACATTCGCGTGTGCTGAAAGCAAAATCCGATTCGCTGGAAGGATATGTGACACTGTTTGACGAACATGAGGTGCAGAAGGTAGCCAAAGAGATCACATCCTGGGTCGCAGGGATCATCGGTCAGGGGAATGAAAGATAAAGGAATGCTATGGGACAGGAAAACCGGGAATTAAAAAGAGAAGATTATGTGGAACCTGCATGCAGCTGTGAGCCGGGCGTATTTGAGAAGCCGGACCGTGTGAAGATGATTCCGCAGGACCGGGTCGTTGCAAAGATGAATGAGCTGATGAGCCGGCGGGATTATGACGGCTGCGAGCGCCTGTTAAAGTATTGGATGGAAGAGGCAAAGCTTGGTGCCGACCTTCGGGGACAGTTGTTCTTGTCCAATGAAATGATCGGCCATTACAGAAAGACCGGAAATCGTGAGGCGGCTTTTGCCGCGATCGAACAGGCATTGGACCTGATCGGGACGCTTTCGATGGAGGAGACGATCTCGGCAGGAACAACCTATGTTAATGCGGGTACAGCCTGTCAGGCATTTTCCGAACCGGAGCGGGCATATGAATTGTTTTTAAAGGCTGAGAAGATTTACGAAGGAACGGACCAGACGGGGCCGCAGCTTCTCGGTGGCCTGTATAACAATATGGCACTGACGTGCACGGCGCTTAGCCGGTATGACGATGCAAAAGAACGGTATGAGAAAGCGTTGGCGGTCATGGGACGTGTTCCCGGCGGGAAACTCGAGCAGGCGATCACTTATCTGAATATAGCAGATCTGGTCAAGGCAGAAAAAGGGATGGAAGACGGTGAAAAGGAAATCTTCTCCCTGCTCGATGAGGCGGCTGCGCTTTTGGAAGAGCCGGATGCGCCAAAGGATGGCTACTATGCATTTGTCTGTGAAAAATGTGCGCCGGTCTTCTCGTATTACGGATATTTTCTTGTGGCAGCGAAGCTTAAGAAGGTGGCAGAAGAGATTTATCGGGGACAGTGAGAGCGCGGGGGGCTTCGTGGATGTCGACAGCAATGCGGGTGTGGGGTGCCTGGTAGATGCTGGAAAGGCTCATGCCTGTTGCACTTTAGGCCTAGATGTGATACTTCGAAGTTTAGGCTGATAAAAAAATCAAAAAATTAGGCCGGAATGACGAAATTGCGAATTTGGGATGAAGTGGTAAGCTAAAAGTAGACACAGTCCAAAAAACAGTAGACATGGTTTATAATAAAGTCAGCAGCATGTCCACGTTTTAAACAGGAGGTGTCAAATGCGCTACACTAACGACGAACGTTTAGCCATAGGCGAAGAAATCGCCACAGGCAAGATCACTACCAGAGAAGCTGTTCATAAATACGAAATCGGACTGTCAACTGCTCAACTCTATGCTCAGCAGTATCGTGAAAAGCATGATATCCCTTCTCCGATAGGAATAAAGCACAACGTCCAAAAGTCAAAGAAGAGTCTTGATCTCGACATAGAAGCTTACCAGGCTATGTCGAAAGAAGAGCTGATCAATGAACTGATCCTGGCAAAAGTTAACGAAGCACGGGCAAAAAAAGGATACGAAGTGAAAGGAGTTGGTGCCGACAAGGAGTTCGTTTCTTTAAACAACAAGAATTCGAAATCGTGATGGAGCTCTCTGCGCAGTTCCCTGTTAAAAGGCTCTGCGATGTGATGGGTGTGAACCGAAGCGGCTTCTACAAGTGGAAGAAACGGTTGGAACATCCATCTGATCGAATGAAATCATTCGTCAGCAACCTTATGTTGTTTAAAGAGTATCACGCCAAGTATCCTTCCCATGGCTATCGCTGGTTAAATGCCAAGATCAGACTCGATACAGGTTTGATCATGTCTGACCAGTATGCCCATAAGTGCTGTAAAACAGCCGGTATCGTCAGTGTTTCCAAGCACTATCGATATAAGAAACCCGGAGATCCGTTTAAGGTATATCCAAATCTGATGCTCACCGGTCTGAATGTTTCCGGGCCGTTGCAGTGTGTCGTAAGTGATATGACGGCCTTTTATGTAAAAGGCATCTATTATGAGCTGACACTGTATATGGACCTTTGGAACAACGAGATCCTGTCACATTCCCTGTCTTCTAAGAGGGGCGACCGGATGACATACATCAGCGGTCTGGATGGTCTGCTGAACATCAAGAAGGAGTACCCAAATCTCGAGATGGTCCTTCATACGGATCAGGGTTCCGTATACTCGTCCAAGAGCTTTAATGAGCTCCTGCCATTGTATAACATCGTACATTCCATGTCCCGTGCAGGAACACCAACCGACAATGCAGCAATGGAAGCCATCAACGGATGGATCAAAGCAGAGATGTTCAGTGATCTGCATGTGACCGGCGACGGGAACATCGATCAGGAGATCGCGGATTATATCGTGTTCTTTAATGAAGAACGACCTGCATACTCTTTGGGATATCTGACTCCAAAACAGTATCGGGAGTATCATACACAATCTGCTGGTGTGTAAAACTTAGAAAAGGTGTCTACTTTTTGTTGACTAGTGCAGGGATGAAAAAAAATAAGCCTAACCGGAGATAATCTCAATTTAGGCTTATTTTTATGTGATTTTGTTAGGCTCAAACGGAGCTTTTCTAATTTTAAGCTGATTCCGATTGCGTCGATCGGTCGGCTGATTCCGGCCGAGTAAACTAACCATTATCTACTGGTTCATCAGCCATCCCTTGATGTCAGATACGCCACGGAACTTCTGGAAGGTGTCACCATCCTGAACGATCAGGGTCGGTGCCTGCATGATGCTGAATTTCTCAGCCAGGTCCGGTTCTTCTGTTGCGTCGATCGTCATATAGTCAACACCTGCCTGATCAAGCATTGCACATGCGACTTTACAGTTCGGGCAAGTCGGTGTCTTGAAGAGCATGAGACGCTTGGTCTCGGATGCAGCATCGCTTGCTGTGGAAGCTTCAGGCTCCAGAACTGCTGTTGCTGTGGCAGCTCCTGCAGCTGCAGATGCGCTGCTTGCCGCAGCCGGTTCTGCGCTTGCGGTTGAGATCGGTGCGGTAAGAGTGATCGTCTCTGCCGGAGCATCGTCCTGCGGTGCCGGGAGCGGACCGTTGTGGGTCAGCGTGGAGTGTGCGATCTCATATACCATACGGTCTTTGTATTCCTGTGCCTTTCCGTCGTTCCAGTTCTGAACCGGACGGTAGTAACCGGTGATACGGCTGTAAACCTCTGTTTTCTGTCCGCAGACAGGGCAGGTGAACTGCTCGCCGGTCAGATAACCGTGATCTTTGCAGACGGAGTAGGTCGGTGACATGGTGTAGTAAGGCAGCTTGTAGTTTTCCGCAATCTTGCGAACCAGTGTTGCAGCTGCTTTCCAGTCCGGAAGTTTTTCACCAAGGAATGCATGGAAGACGGTTCCTGACGTGTAGAGTGTCTGCAGATCATCCTGGATGTCAAGCGCGCTGTAAACATCTTCTGTGTAGCCTACCGGCAGATGAGAAGAGTTGGTGTAGTACGGATCGCCGTTCATGTTTGCGGTGATGATATCCGGGAACTGCTCTTTGTCATGTTTTGCAAACCGGTAAGTGGTGGACTCAGCCGGTGTAGCTTCCAGGTTGTACAGGTCGCCATATTTCTCCTGATAATCGGAGAGTCGCTCACGCATATGATTTAATACGTCGCGGGTGAAGCGCTGTGCCTGTGTATCTGTCAGATCCTTGCGCAGCCATTTTGCGTTCAGGCATGCTTCGTTCATGCCGACCAGACCGATGGTAGAGAAGTGATTCTCAAATGTGCCAAGGTAACGTTTCGTGTACGGATACAGTCCCTGATCAAGTAGCGTGGTGATAACGGTACGCTTGGTCTTTAAGCTCCGTGCGGAGATGTCCATCAGGTGATCTAAGCGTGCGTAGAACTCTTCCTCAGTCTCGGACTGATAAGCGATACGCGGCATGTTGATCGTAACAACACCGATGGATCCTGTTGACTCGCCTGAACCGAAGAAACCACCGGATTTCTTACGCAGCTCTCTTAAGTCAAGACGGAGACGGCAGCACATGGAACGAACATCGCTCGGCTCCATATCGGAGTTGATGTAGTTTGAGAAATACGGTGTGCCGTATTTTGCAGTCATTTCAAACAGAAGCTTGTTGTTCTCGGTCTCGCTCCAGTCGAAATCACGTGTGATGGAGTAGGTCGGGATCGGATACTGGAATCCGCGGCCGTTGGCGTCACCTTCGATCATGATCTCGATGAAGGCCTTGTTGACCATGTCCATTTCCTTCTGGCATTCGCCATAGGTGAAGTCCATTTCTTTTCCGCCGATGATCGCCGGAAGGTTTTTCAGATCGTTCGGAACGACCCAGTCAAGGGTGATGTTGGAGAACGGTGCCTGTGTACCCCAGCGGCTCGGTGTGTTAACGCCGTAAACAAAGGACTGTACGCACTGTTTTACTTCTTTCTGGCTTAAGTTGTCCACTTTAACAAACGGTGCAAGGTAGGTATCGAAGGAAGAGAAAGCCTGAGCGCCTGCCCATTCGTTCTGCATGATACCAAGGAAGTTAACCATCTGGTTGCAAAGAGTGGAAAGGTGGTTGGCCGGTGAAGACTGGATCTTGCCCGGAACACCGCCGAGACCTTCCTGGATCAGCTGTTTTAAGCTCCAGCCTGCACAGTATCCGGTCAGCATGGAAAGATCATGCAGATGGATGTCCGCGCTGCGGTGTGCTTCTGCGATCTCATCATCATACACTTCGCTGAGCCAGTAGTTTGCTGTGATCGCGCCGGAGTTTGAGAGGATCAGACCACCGACAGAATAAGTTACGGTGGAGTTTTCCTTAACACGCCAGTCATTGATCTTTAAGTAGTTGTCTACCAGGTCTTTATAGTTTAAAAGGGCGGAATTGATATTACGTACTTTTTCGCGCTGTCTGCGGTAAAGGATGTATGCTTTGGCAACATCTGCATAGCCGCACTCTGAGAGCACCTGCTCTACACTATCCTGGATATCCTCAACGGAAATCTGGTCATTTTTGATCTTTTCTTCAAAATTAGAAGTAACACGGATCGAGATCAGATTGATCACATCCGGATGTGTCTGCTTTTCAAGTGCTTCAAAAGCCTTGGTGATCGCAGCGCTGATCTTGCTGAGATTAAAATCGACGACGTTACCGTCTCTTTTCACAACCTGGTACATAATACATTTTCCTCCTGTATTCCCTTTTGATTTATTTATAAGACGCGATTTTCCGCGCATTTTATTATTGCAGAGTTTATTGTGCCACCAATATCAGAAAATGTCAATATATAGTGTTGCTGTATCGAAAAATATACTATAAATTGTGTAGACTATTGGTTGAAAAGTGAGAAAACAGGGGACTTGTGATGCTTTTTTATTGACATCTGACATAGGGAGAGGATAACATCGAGATATCTGACAAGAGTATGTCGGAGATGAAAAGATCATCGTAGAGACAGCTTTATCATAGATCATCACAGAAACGGAGTTATTATTAATGAAGGGTTTAGAATTATCCAAAGCTTTTTATGAAGAATTCGGCAAACCGATGCTGGAAGAAAAGTTTCCGGAGATCCTGCCATATCTGGCAGTGGGTCTGACGGGGAGCGGATCGGAATGCTATGGATATGATGATGAAATCTCAAGGGATCATGACTTTGAACCCGGGTTTTGTATTTTCCTGCCGGGAGAGGATATTGTGGACCGGCGGACGGCATTCCTTTTGGAACGGGCCTATGCAGGACTTCCAAAGGAATATATGGGGATCGCGCGCGGGGGCTTGAGCCCTGTCGGCGGGGCAAGACACGGGGTATTTCGAACGGCAGAGTTTTTTCAGGAAAAGCTGGGCAGCCCGGACGGACGATTGACTTTGCAGCAATGGCTGACGATCCCGGAATATGCGTTGGCGGAAGCGGTCAACGGAGAGATGTTTGCGGATGCATACGGTGAAGTGACGCGGATCCGGGAAGCAGCATCGTTTTATCCCGATGATGTGATGAAAAAGAAGCTGGCAGGGCATCTTTTGCTGATGGGGCAGTCGGGGCAATATAACTACCAGCGCTGCATCCGGCATGGTGAACAGGGCGCCGCACAGCTGGCGGTTTACGAATTTGCCAAGAGCGCGATGGCAACGGTGTTCTTATTGAACCGGACATATCAGCCGTATTATAAATGGAGTTTTCGCGCGATGCGGCAGCTGCCGAAGCTTTCGATCCTGGCGGAACTGCTGGAGTATCTGATCACAACGGACAACAGTGAGGCGATGGCCGGTGAAAAATATCAGGTGATGGAAGGAATCGCATCGGATGTGATTGGGGAACTGATTGCGTGTAGTATGACGAAGGCAATCTGCGGAGATCTGGAAAAGCACGCGTATTCCGTGAATGATCAGATCCAGGATGCGGAGCTTCGGAACATGCACGTATTGGCGGCGGTATAGGAGATATTATGAAGATACATGGATTACAGAAAATGACACTTCTGGATTTCCCGGGCAGGGTTGCCTGCACGGTGTTTTTGGGCGGATGCGATTTCCGCTGCCCGTACTGTCATAACTTTGAGCTTGTGACGGGAGAGGCCAAACCGCTGATGGACGATGAGGAATTGTTTGCGTTTTTAGAGAAGCGGCACGGGCTTTTGGATGGCGTTGCGATCACAGGCGGAGAACCAAGCATGCACCCGGGGCTCCCTGATCTTTTACGCCGGATCCGGGAAATGGGTTTTATGACAAAGCTCGATACGAACGGATATCATCCGGAAGTGTTAGAGAAGATATTAGAAGAAGGACTGGTCGACTATGTCGCGATAGACATCAAAAACAGTCCGGAAAAATATGCGGAGACGGTGGGACTTAACGAGGCGCCAGGTTGTGAGGCGACGCCAGAACTTAAGAGGACGGCAGGCCAAGTGTTTGACATTGGACAGATCAAAGAAAGCATCGCACTTTTAATGGACAGCACGGTTGACTACGAATTCCGCACAACGGTTGTAAAAGAGTTCCACGAGGAAGCTGATTTTGAACAGATCGGTGAGATGATCCGGGGCGCGAAGCGGTATTTCCTGCAGTGCTTTACCGATCGGGATACCGTTCCATATGGAAACCTTCACGGCCCGGAGCCGGAGGAGATGGAGCGGTTCGCGGAGATCGCAAGAGGCTATGTGCCGGAGACGCAGGTGCGCGGAGTGTAGGCTTTTCTTGCACTTGTTAGGCTTTATTGACATTCAGCGGGCTTTGAGCCAAATGATTTATTATATGCAATAGGCAAAATGGGAGAGAGTGGTAAACAGGGCTAGCGAAGTGCCCTCACTGGCATAATCCAGATATTGGTGTTATAATAATTGTCTTGATTTCCTAAGCAGAAGGCAGGCGGAAATCAAGAATAAACTGCTGAGAAAGGATATATAACATGAAGGTTCAGTTTACAGAAACCGTATTGCGGGATGCGAATCAGTCTTTGATCGCGACCAGACTTCCGTATGAGACTTTTGAGCCGATCCTGAAAACGATGGATCAGGCAGGGTTCTATTCGGTGGAGTGCTGGGGCGGCGCGACGTTTGATGTTTGCCTCCGTTATTTAAATGAAGATCCGTGGGAGCGGCTGAGAAAGATCAGAGAGGCGATGCCGAATACCAAGCTGCAGATGCTTCTGCGCGGACAGAATATATTGGGATATCATCATTATCCGGATGATGTGGTACGCAAGTTTGTGGAGTATTCCGTGAAAAACGGAATCGATATCATCCGCATTTTTGATGCGCTCAATGATGTGCGAAACATTGAAGTGGCCGTGGATGAAGCGGTGAAATGGAATGCGCATGCATCCGGAGCGATTTCCTATACTACAAGTCCGGTGCATACAAGAGAAAAATATGTAGAGATCGCACGCGACATGCAGAAACTCGGCGTGCAGTCGATCTGTATCAAAGATATGGCAGGAATCATGGGCCCGCAGGAGGCGTATGATCTGGTCAGCAGTCTGAAAGACGCTCTGGATCTGCCGGTGGTAGTCCATACACATTCCACGACAGGACTTGCATTTATGACCTATCTGAAGGCAGTAGAAGCAGGGGCGGACGTGATCGACACAGCGATCTCGCCGTTTTCGGGCGGCACTTCACAGCCGGCGACAGAGACGCTGGTTTATGCACTGAAGCAGCTCGGATATGAGGCAGATCCGGATGAGGATAAGCTGAAAGAGATTGCGGATTTCTTTAAACCGGTCAGAGATGAGATGATTGAAAACGGGACGATGATGCCAAAATCCATGGCAACCGATACCCAGTGTTTAAGCTATCAGATCCCGGGAGGCATGCTGTCAAACCTGCTTTCCCAGTTAAAGATGATGAATGCGCTTGACCGGTTTGACGAAGCACTTGCTGAGACACCTCGTGTGCGGGCGGATATGGGATATCCGCCGCTTGTTACACCGACGAGTCAGATGGTAGGTGTGCAGGCCGTGACAAATGTGCTGCAGGGTGAACGGTATCAGAAGGTTTCGAGTGAGATCAAGGCATACTGCCGCGGTGAATACGGACGCACGCCGGCACCGATCAATCCTGAGATCAAAGCACAGATCCTTGGTGATACGCCGGAAGTAGAAGGTCGTTATGCCGATACGTTAGAGCCGCAATTTGAAGCAGCGAAAAAAGAACTCGGCGAGATGGCAACCTGTGACGAGGATGTACTTTCTTATATTGCATTCCCGCAGCTGGCGGAACCGTTTTTCAAAAAGCGGAAAGAACAGGAAGAGAACCGCGCGGTCTATACGATTGAGGAAATCGAAGAATAGGACAATCGGACCGGACATAGAAAACGCGGATCAGTGATAAGGAGCTTGTAAATGGAATTAGGATTTGGAAAAGCATTGGAGTATTCCGCCCTCGGCATTGCGATCGTGTTTGCGCTGATCATCGTGCTGATGATCGTGGTAAAGATCATGTCAGCGATCATCACCGGCGCAGAAGCGGCGCGTAACAAATCCGTGGCGAACGCAGCGGCTGCAAAGAATGGCGCAATGCCTGATGCACAGACGGCAGCGGCGCAGGGAGAAAAAGCGCTCGCACCGGGTTCTGTGGGGGATGTGAAATTATATAACGTTTCGGACAGAGATGCAGCGATGATCATGGCGATCGTGGCAGATAAGATGCAGACGCCGTTAAATGAACTTCGGTTTCTTTCGATCAGGGAGGTAAATGAGGATGAAGTATAAAGTGACGCTTCGCGGAAAAGTATATGAAGTAGAAGTAGAACGTGGCGAAGCGATTCTTTTAGATGAATATGAAGCAGTGGCTCCGGCGCCTGCGGCACCGGCAGCAGTGCAGGCGGTCGCAGCCGCACCGGCAACACCCGCAGCAGCCGCGCCGGCAGCAACTCCTGCAGGTGCAGATGTGGCAGGCACACAGGTGAACGCGCCGATGCCGGGGAACATTCTGGATGTTCGAGTGCATGACGGGGCGAGTGTGGCAGAAGGCGACGTGCTCTGCATTTTAGAAGCAATGAAGATGGAAAATGAGATCCTGGCACCCCATGCCGGAACCGTGACGGTTCTGACATCAAAGAGCATGGTCGTAGATACCGGAGATCTGCTGTTTGTCGTGTCATAAGGTGGAGGGAGATCAATGCTTTCAGTAGGTGATATCCTAAGAAACCTGTGGAACGACTCCGGCCTTTCGCTGGTCTTTACGGACTGGCGTCAGATGATCATGATTCTTGTGGCCTGTGTTCTGCTTTATCTTGGGATTAAGAAAAAATTTGAGCCGCTTCTTCTGGTGGGAATTGCATTCGGTATGCTCTTAACGAACATTCCGGGGGCAGATCTCTATCACCCGGAGCTTTGGGACGGAATCATCGCCCATACCAAGAGCTACGGCGATGTATTTACAGAGGGCGGATTTTTAGACATTTTATATATTGGAGTAAAAAGCGGATTGTACCCGTCACTGATCTTCCTTGGTGTCGGTGCGATGACAGACTTTGGTCCGCTTCTGGCGAACATCAAAAGTTTTCTGCTGGGCTCTGCAGCACAGCTCGGTGTGTACTGTGCCTTTTTGCTGGCGATCGTTCTGGGCTTTTCCGGACCGGAAGCAGCATCGATCGGTATTATCGGCGGCGCAGACGGCCCGACCGCAATCTTTGTAACAGGAAAACTGGCACCGCATCTTCTGGGCCCGATCGCGATCGCGGCTTATTCGTATATGGCGCTGATTCCGATGATCCAGCCGCCGCTCATGAAGCTGATCACGACAGAGAAAGAGCGGAAGATCAAAATGGAGCAGCTGCGGGAAGTATCCAAGGCGGAAAAGATCATCTTCCCGATCGTGGTTGCAGTTGTCGTTATCTTATTCCTGCCGTCTACGGCACCGCTGATCGGTTGCCTGATGTTTGGCAATCTGCTGCGTGAGTGCGGCGTTACCTACAGATTATCTGATACGGCGCAGAATGCGCTGATGAATATTGTCACTATTTTTCTGGGAATCTCTGTCGGGGCAACGACACTGGGTGACCGGTTCCTGACGGCATCGACCATCAAGATCATCATCCTTGGTCTGATCGCATTCTGTTTTTCAACGATCGGTGGTCTTCTGATCGGAAAACTGATGTGTGTGCTTTCCGGCGGAAAGATCAATCCGCTCATCGGTTCGGCAGGCGTTTCTGCAGTGCCGATGGCAGCGCGTGTTTCCCAGACAGAAGGACAGAAGGCAAATCCGGCCAACTTCCTTTTGATGCATGCAATGGGACCAAACGTTGCAGGCGTGATCGGTTCTGCGGTCGCAGCCGGATTCTTTATGGCGATCTTCGGATAAAAACGGACTGAATGTACAGGCAGTCTGCTGAGTAATTGAAAGGTTTATGCCGATGCAAAACAATGAGCAGATGACAATTTTTGACCGGATCACACCGGAACCCCTGCCGGCACGATTGCGTCCGAAAACCATGGATGAGATCGTGGGGCAGAAGCATTTGCTGGGAGAAGGAAAGGTGCTCCGCCGGATCATTGAGCAGGACGCGGTTTCTTCGATGATCTTCTGGGGACCGCCCGGCGTCGGAAAAACGACGCTGGCAAATGTGATCGCAAATCACACGAAAGCGAATTTTATCAATTTTTCTGCCGTGACGAGCGGGATCAAAGAGATCAAGACGGTCATGAAGCAGGCGGATGATAACCGGCGCTTCGGTGTGAAGACGATCGTTTTCGTAGACGAGATCCACCGGTTCAATAAGGCGCAGCAGGATGCGTTTCTTCCGTTTGTGGAGAAGGGCAGCATCATCCTGATCGGCGCGACGACCGAAAATCCGTCGTTCGAGGTCAACGGCGCTTTGCTTTCCAGATGCAAGGTCTTTGTCTTAAAGGCACTTGATGAGGACGCGATCATGGAGCTTTTGCATCGTGCGGTTGAGAGCCCGAAGGGCTTTGGAGACCAGAAGATCGATATCTCTGATGACGTGCTTTCGCTGATCGCGCATTTTGCAAACGGAGATGCCAGAACGGCGCTCTCGACACTCGAAATGGCCATCTTAAACGGAGACCAGGAGGGTGACTTAACGACCGTGACAAAAGACACCGTGGAGCAGTGCACGGCGCGGAAATCGCTTCTTTATGATAAGACAGGGGAAGAGCACTATAACCTGATCTCGGCACTTCATAAATCAATGCGCAATTCCGATCCGGATGCGGCGGTCTACTGGCTGGCGCGGATGCTTGAGGCAGGAGAGGATCCTCTGTATGTCGCAAGACGCGTGACGCGGTTTGCCAGTGAAGATGTCGGCCTTGCGGATCCAAGGGCGCTGGAGATTGCGGTGGCAGCTTATCAGGCCTGCCATTTCATCGGGATGCCGGAATGCACCGTCCACTTGACGGAAGCGGTGATCTATCTGTCGCTTGCACCAAAATCAAACGCGATGGAAGCGGCGTATCTGTCTGCAAGAAAAGATGCGCTTGACCAGCTTGCGGAGCCGGTGCCGCTTCACATCAGAAACGGTGTGACCAATCTGATGCGGGAGCTCGGATACGGGAAAGGCTATCGATATGCGCATGATACCGAAGAGCATATCACGGATATGCGCTGCCTTCCGGATTCCCTGCTTGGAAAGGAGTATTACCGTCCGACAGAGATGGGACTGGAAGGACGGTTTAAGGAGCGTCTGGAGAAAATCAAAGAATGGAAGCAGGCGCAGGAAGATAACAATTCCTCAAAATAATTAGTCGTAACTAACAAAATGCTTTTTTGTTCCCGTCATTTGTGCTAACATACAGTCATGGAACAATATCAGGTAACAGGTATGAGCTGCGCAGCATGCGCAGCGAGAGTAGAAAAAGCAGTGAACGCCGTTCCGGGGGTAGACTCTTGTGCAGTCAGCTTGTTGACGAATTCGATGGGGGTCGACGGGACGGCTTCTTCTGATGCCATCATACAGGCCGTGACCAAGGCCGGCTATGGTGCGTCTCTTAAAAAAGGGTCCTCTGTGAGTCAGTCTGCAGATACGCAGTCTGCTGATCTGCGGGAAGTGTTTGCCGCGCAGGAGGAGTCGTTAAAAGATCATGAATCACCGGTTTTGATCAGGCGGCTGGTCAGCTCGGTCGTTATATTGGTCGTTCTGATGTATTTTTCGATGGGCCATGCGATGTGGAACTGGCCGGTGCCGGCATTTTTTGAAGGAAATGAAGTGGCACTGGGCATGCTGCAGATGCTTCTGACCATTGCAGTTCTGATCATCAACCAGAAATTTTTCGTGAACGGATATCGTTCGTTGTTTCACAGAGCACCGAATATGGATACGCTGGTCGCGCTTGGGGCAAGTGCGTCATTTGGTTACAGCGTGTATGTTTTATTCTCAATGACAAAAACCGCGGGCATACAAATGTCAGCAGACGGCATGGCGATGCATGCAGGAGACCATGCACTCTATTTTGAATCTGCGGCAATGATCGTGACACTGATCACGATCGGAAAGCTTTTGGAGGCAATTTCCAAAGGACGAACGACGGATGCGTTAAAGAGTTTGCTGAAACTGGCACCGGAAGAAGCGGTCTTACTGGTGGACGGTGAAGAGATCACAGTTCCCGCCGCGCAGGTAAAGGTGGATGATGTCTTTTTGGTCCGCCCGGGTGAACGGATCCCGGTTGACGGTATCGTGATAGACGGAAGCAGTGCAGTGGATGAATCTGCTCTGACAGGAGAAAGCATTCCGGTCGATAAAGAGCCCGGTCAGACAGTGGCGTCTGCCACGATCAATCAGTCAGGCTTTCTGACCTGTCGTGCAACGCACGTAGGGGAAGACACCAGCCTTGCCAAGATCATAAAAATGGTATCGGACGCGGCAGCGACAAAAGCACCTATCGCGAAAACCGCAGACCGTGTCTCGGCGATCTTCGTACCGGCGGTGATCCTGATCGCAGTCGTAACGATCATCATCTGGCTTCTTGTCGGACAGACGCCGGGCTTTGCCATCACCAGAGGCGTGACAGTTCTCGTGATTTCCTGCCCGTGCGCATTAGGTCTTGCGACGCCGGTTGCGATCATGGTCGGAAATGGTATCGGCGCAAAGAATGGAATATTGTTTAAAACCGCAGCTTCGTTAGAAGCGGCCGGGAGAGCGAAAATCGTGGCGCTGGACAAAACGGGCACGATCACAAAGGGTCAGCCTGCGGTGACGGATATCATTCCTGCACCCGGCATTTCGGAAGAAGCGTTGCTGCGTCTGGCATACGCGCTGGAAAGAAAAAGTGAGCACCCGCTAGCAGGGGCAGTTTGCCTGGCGGCGGAAGAAGCAGGGATCACGGCAGATGAGGTGTCATCATTCGCCATTATCCCGGGCAAGGGATTGACCGGTGTACTGGAAACAGGTGCACAGACTGACGACGGTACCTCGAAAGCAGGCGGTCAGATCGTCGGCGGGAACATGAATTTTGTACGGGAAAAGGCGACGATCCCGGAAGAAATGGAGCAAAAAGGCGCGATACTTGCCGATCAGGGCAAAACAACGCTTTTGTTTGCACAGGATGATCGGTTTTATGGTATGATTGCTGTGGCGGATGTGCTCAAAGATGACAGCCCAAAGGCAATCCGTGAATTGAGCGATATGGGGATCGCAGTTGTTATGATCACGGGTGATCAGGAACGTACCGCAAAAGCGATCGCAAAAGAAGCAGGCATTACGCATGTGATCGCCGGTGTGCTGCCGGATGAAAAAGAAGCGGCAATCCGCAGGCTGCAGACGTTTGGAAATGTGATCATGGTTGGTGACGGGATCAACGATGCACCGGCCCTGACAAGAGCAAACACGGGGATCGCGATCGGCGCAGGAACGGATATTGCGATGGAAGCAGCGGATGTTGTGATCTCGGGAGATAAGCTTTCCGATGTACCTGCGGCAGTCAGACTGAGCCGTTTTACCCTGCGGGATATCAGGCAGAACCTGTTTTGGGCATTCATTTATAACGTGTTGCTGATCCCGCTTGCGGCAGGACTCTATACGCACTGGTTTGGCTGGACCTTACAGCCGATGATCGGTGCGGCAGCCATGAGTCTGTCGAGTTTTTGCGTTTGCATGAACGCACTCAGACTGAACACGAAAAACATTCATAATACGAACAGAGATAAAAAAATGAGTGATCCGGTCGTGCTGCCGGAGAACATTATGCAGAAAGAGACAGCTTCCGTTCAGGGAACAGAACTTAAAACAGGAGGAGCATCCGAAATGACAAAGACAATGAAGATCGAGGGAATGATGTGTCCGCATTGTGAAGCGGCAGTAAAGAAAGCGCTCGAGGCACTCGATGGCGTCGATGCGGCAGAAGTTAGCCATGAAAAAGGAACAGCCATTGTCTCTATGACAACAGCTGTCCCGGAAGATGTTCTGAAAAAAGCAGTCGAAGATAAAGACTATACGGTTCTGGAGATCGCTTAAAACAGACTATTGTTTGCCGTTTACATAATCCTTGATCGCTGCAAAGCTTTCAGGACTGATCTGGTGCTCCAGACGGCAGGCGTCATCTACGGCGATCTGCTCGTCAACACCTAAGCTGATCAGCCACTGGCTTAAAAACGTGTGGCGTTCATAAATGGTGTCGGCAATCTCTTTTCCGGCCTCTGTCAGGGTGATAAATCCTGCATCGCTGACCTCAATGTATTCCTTGCTGCGAAGGTTTTTCATGGCAACGGATACACTCGGCTTGGAAAAGTTTAAATAATTAGCAATATCAATAGAACGAACGACGGGAAGACGCTGGCTCAATACCAGGATGGCTTCCAGATAGTTTTCTGCGGATTCATTTGAATGTGTCATGGAAAACTCCTTTTTAACAAACCTTAGTAAGTCTCATGTAACCAGAATACCATGGAGAAATCGGAATTTCAAGGTAAAAAGGGACAGGTGATAATATGGCTATTTTTGTAGTTTGGGTCGTGATTATTATCATTTTTGTGATCGCTACCAATATGCGGAAGCAAAAGCAGCAGGATGCGCAGCGAAAGCAGACGCAGCAGATGACTGCAGGCAGACAGACTGCGCAAAAGAAACCTGCACCGAATCCGATCGTAGAGCGCGCAAAGCAGAATACACAGGATGTTCACCGTACGCATGTAGAGCATGAAAAAGAAAGCCGTGCGCGGGAATACGGTGGCGGACAGACGACGTCACAGGCGGGACGGACTGATTTCGGAAGCCCGCAGATCGGGACGGCTGCAAGCGGAATTCCGGAGAGTGAGCAGGAGCGGATCCGGAAAGCGAAGGCACGTCTGCAAAGAGAACTGCAGTCTGAACGGACTGACCGCAACAGTCAGACCGGCAGAAACAGCATCATGGAAGCGGCAAAGGAAAATGCGCTTGAGACCAGGCTCGACAACCTTTCTGACAGCAGCAGGGATTTCATGAAGGAAGTACAGGAACTGATGGTTAAGGGACCGGATGATTCCCTGCCGAATCAGAGGGATTTTGTAGCAGAAGGAATGGAAATGATCAACAATGCGCTGATCAGATAACAGGGGAGAAAAGTTATGCCACAGGGGAAGCCCCAGCCGGGAGAGTTTTACCGGCATTTTAAAAACAAACAGTACCAGATCGTAAGCATCGCCGAGCATTCGGAAACGGGTGAGCAGCTCGTCGTATATCAGGCTCTTTACGGAACCTTTAAGACCTATGTCAGGCCTTATGAGATGTTCATCAGTGAGGTCGACCATGTGAAATATCCGGATGTGGAGCAGAAGTGGCGCTTCGAATATCTGGCAAATGGAATCCTTGATGAGGAGAACGCTCCGGAACCGGTGACAGAAGCGGACATCGAAGAACCTGATCCGGTACCGGAAACGGCAGGCGATATGGAAGAAGAGCATCCGGAAGCAGCGGATCCGAACCTGATCCGGTTTATGGATGCAGACAGTTTTTCCGACAAGTTTGAAGTTTTCACGCAGTTGAAGTCCGTGATGACGGATAAGCTGATCGATGAGCTTGCGGTGGTCTGTGATCTGGTGATCCCGGAAGGTGATCTGAACGAGCGGTATGAGCAGATGAAACGATGCCTGTTGACCAGAATGAAATATGAGAGAGAACGCAACTGGAACAGATAGATACAAAGACAGCAGAGATCTGACAGAAAATATATCAAAGAAAGTAGAGGAGTTTTAGAATGAGCAAAGCAGCAGTGATCTGTACAGACAATGTAGAAGAAGTGGAATGCCTGACAATTGTTGATTTTTTAAGAAGAGCAGGTGTTGAGGTAGAGATGATCTCCCGGACCGGGAAGCTTGAGATCTGCGGGGCACACAATATTGTGTTCATGGCAGATTCGATCATGGAAGATGTGATCGATGCAGAAAGCTATGATGCGATCATCCTTCCGGGCGGCGCAGGATGGGAACAGCTGTATGCGGATTACAGAGTACGCGATTCCATTCTGGCGTTTGCAGAGGCCAGAAAGCTGACCGCAGCGATCTGCGCATCACCGGGCATTTTTGCAAGACTCGGCATCTTAAACGGCAAGCGCGCAACGATCTATCCGGGTATGGAAGTAGATGAATATGAAGTACAGTGGATGGACAAGGCAGTGGTACAGGCAGACAACATTATTACAGGTCAGGGACCGGCAAAGGCAGCGGAATTTGCCATCGCACTCATTGGCTATCTGGAAGGTCGCGGAATGGAATCAAAGATCCGTGACGAGGTGATATTGGAATACGCATAAACAGGCGGTTTTTCTTGCATTTCCGATAGCGCTGTGTTATAATCTCACAACGTGGAATTTTGAAGGAGGAAAACAAAATAATGAGTGTACAGGTAGAACGTTTAGAAAACAGTACCGTTAAATTGACCATTGAGGTTCCTGAGACAGAGCTGGAGAAAGCCCTTCAGGACGCTTACAATAAACAGAAAAAGAGCATCAGCATTCCGGGATTCCGGAAAGGTAAAGTGCCGAGAGCGATCGTTGAGAAAATGTACGGACCGGAGATTTTCTATAATGATGCAGCAGACGCACTGCTTCCGCCGGCATATTCTGAGGCAGCAAAAGAGTGCGGAGAGGACATCATGTCCCGCCCGACGATCGACATCGTACAGATCGAAAAAGGCAAACCGTTCATCTTCACAGCAGAAGTTGCTGTTCGTCCGGAAGTTAAGCTTGGTGACTACAAAGGCATCGAGGTAACAAAGGTTGACACAACTGTCAGCGATGAAGAGATTGACAGCGCGATCGAGAGAGAGCGTGAGAGAAACGGCAGAGACGTTACTGTAGAAGACAGAGCAATCGAAGACGGCGATACTGCAATGATCGATTATGAAGGATTCTGCGATGGCGTAGCATTTGACGGTGGCAGCGCTCAGAATCAGCCGTTAAAGATCGGTTCCGGTACATTTATCCCGGGATTTGAAGAGCAGCTGATCGGAAAGAATGCCGGTGAAGATGTTGAAGTAAATGTTACCTTCCCGGAAGACTATCATGAAGATGATCTGGCTGGTAAGGATGCAATGTTCAAAGTTAAGATCCATGAGATCAAGACCAGAGAACTTCCGGAGCTGGATGATGAGTTTGCACAGGATGTTTCCGAGTATGAGACATTCGAAGAGTATAAGAACTCCGTAAAAGAGCGCCTGGAGAAGAGCAAGGCTGACAGCGCAAAGAGCGCACAGATGAATGAGGCACTGGATCAGGTTGCTGCAGCAGCAGAGATCTCCATCCCGGATGCGATCCTTGAGACCAGAGCGGATGATATGATCAATCAGTTCGCACAGCAGCTGGCACAGCAGGGTCTTTCCATGGATCAGTACATGCAGTACTCCGGACAGACACAGGCACAGCTTCGTGAGAGCGTTCTGCCGGATGCAGAGACACGCGTTCGCAGCGAGCTGGTTCTGGATGAGATCGCTAAGCTTGAGAACATCGAGATCACTGAAGCAGACATTCAGGAAGAGATCGAGAAGATGGCTGAGATGTACAACATCGAAGTTGACAAGCTCAAAGAGTTCATCGTAGGCGATGAGGAAGAGAACATGAAGCTTGAGCTTGCTTCCCGTAAAGCAATGGATCTGATCTACGATAACGCTGTTTTTGTAGAGGCAGCTGAGGAAAAAGCCATGGCTGCGATCGAAGAAGCAATGGAGGAAGTAGCAGATGCTGAGGAAGCTGCTGAATAATCCGATCGCGAGTATTGCATCGGAAATCCGAGTACACTGAGTTTAAGATATCCAGGTCGGCCAAATCGGGCGATCTGGATATCTTCTGTATTATGAAAGGATTAAGAATATGAGTTTAGTACCCTATGTCATTGAACAGACAAGCAGAGGCGAGCGGAGTTATGACATCTATTCCCGCCTGCTCAAAGACCGTATTATTTTCCTCGGAGAGGAAGTAAATGATGTATCAGCCAGCGTGATCGTGGCACAGCTTCTTTTCCTGGAATCAGAAGATCCGGGCAAGGATATCCATCTTTACATCAATTCCCCGGGTGGTTCTGTAACCGCAGGTATGGCAATCTATGACACGATGCAGTACATCAAGTGTGATGTTTCCACCATCTGCATCGGTATGGCAGCAAGCATGGGCGCGTTCCTGCTTGCAGGCGGCGCAAAGGGCAAACGCTATGCGCTTCCGAACTCCGAGATCATGATCCATCAGCCTTCCGGCGGCGCAAGAGGTCAGGCGACAGAGATCCAGATCGTTGCGGAAAACATTCTGAAGATCAAGAAAAAGTTAAACGAGATCCTCGCAGAGAATACAGGAAAACCGTATGATGTGATCGCAGCAGATACGGAGCGTGACAATTACATGTCTGCAGATGAAGCAAAAGAATATGGCATCATCGATGCAGTGATCAAGAATAGAGTGGGAGAATAATATGCCCGGAAGAATCAACGACGATAATATCCAATGCTCTTTCTGCGGAAAGGGAGATCATCAGGTCCGTAAGCTCATCGCTGGTCCGAACGGTGTGTTCATTTGTGATGAATGCATCGACATCTGCAATGAGATCATGGATGAAGAGCTGAGCCGCTTTACGCATGATGGCGGTTTAGAGATCAATCTGTTAAAGCCGGAAGAGCTCAAAGCTTTCCTGGATGAATATGTCATCGGACAGGACGAAGCAAAGAAGGTGCTTTCCGTTGCTGTATATAATCATTACAAACGGATCCAGGCACTCGACAAATCAGATGTAGAGCTGCAAAAGAGCAACATCCTGATGCTTGGTCCGACCGGATCCGGAAAGACACTTCTGGCACAGACGCTGGCGAAGATCCTGAATGTGCCGTTTGCGATCGCGGATGCGACGACGCTGACAGAAGCCGGCTATGTCGGTGAGGATGTGGAGAACATTCTCTTAAAGATCATTCAGGCAGCGGATTATGATATTGACCGTGCACAGTACGGAATTATTTACATCGACGAGATCGACAAGATCACACGGAAATCCGAACACGCTTCGATCACGAGAGACGTATCCGGAGAAGGTGTACAGCAGGCGCTGCTTAAGATCGTAGAGGGCACAGTTGCTTCCGTACCGCCGCAGGGTGGTAGAAAGCATCCGCAGCAGGAGCTGATCCCGATCGATACGACCAATATCCTCTTTATCTGCGGCGGTGCGTTTGAAGGAATCGATAAGATCATCGAAGCACGTGTCGGACAGAGCTCAATGGGATTCAACGCTGAGATCTATGATAAGAGCGAGGTCAACATCAACGATGTATTAAAGCAGGCCCTTCCGCAGGACTTCATCAAATACGGCATGATTCCGGAGTTTGTCGGACGTGTGCCGGTTACCGTTTCCTTAGAGGAGCTTGACGAGGAAGCAATGGTCCGCATCTTAAAAGAGCCCAAGAATGCACTCTTAAAACAGTACCAGAGACTGTTCGAACTGGATGGTGTGGAGCTTTCCTTCGATGAAGAAGCGATCCGCGCAATCGCAAAGAAGACGCTTGACAGAAAGACAGGTGCCCGCGGACTGCGTGCGATCATGGAGAGTGTCATGATGGATCTGATGTATCGGATCCCGTCAGACGAGACGATCGCTTCCGTCAGAATCACGGAAGGCTGTGTCAATGGTACCGATGAACCGGTGATCCAATACATCGAAGCTGAGCTGGATGATGCGATATGATCATTAAAAAAGCAGAGTTAGAGACCGTATGCGGTTACACGAGCAAAATACCGGAAAACACCCTGCCGGAGATCGCGTTTGCCGGAAAATCAAATGTCGGCAAATCATCGTTGATCAATACACTGCTTGAGAGAAAAAGCCTTGCGAGGACTTCCTCTCAGCCGGGAAAGACGCAGACCATCAATTTTTACAACATCAATGATGTCATGTATCTGACGGATCTGCCGGGATACGGGTATGCGCGCATTACGGTTTCCGAAAAAGAAAAATGGGGCGAGATGATCGAAAATTATCTCCATACATCCACGCAGCTGAAGGCAGTCTTTTTGCTGATCGACATCCGTCATCAGCCATCAGACAATGACTGTCAGATGTACAACTGGATGGTCTATCAGGGGTTTTACCCGATCATCATCGCAACCAAAGCAGACAAGTTAAAGCCGGCAGAGATCAAGGACAGTATCTTTGTGATCCGCAATGTTTTAGAAGTAGACGAAGATACGATCGTGCTGCCGTTTTCCGCTGTTACAGGACAGGGAAAAGAAGAGATCTGGTCCCTGATGGAGGAATTGATCGGCTACGAGGAAGAAGCAGAGCCTGAGCAGGTACAAAAGACCAGGGATCCAAATAAGAAACCTCGCTGGAAGGATTCCGGGAAGCCGACCGCAAAGAAGACCGTCAAACGCCGTGAGAAGGCGAATGCCGGGAGCGGCAAGAAAAAATCCGGAAAGAAGAAGAAAAAATAACCATTCGCATTTTGCGCTAAGGGTAACAGGATAGGCACAAAAGGAGGAACGAAAAATGGCAGAAATGATTTTTACAGACGAGAATTTTCAGACAGAAGCAATGGAGAGCGATATTCCGGTCATGGTAGATTTTTATGCGGACTGGTGTGGCCCGTGCAAGATGATGGCACCGATGATCGAGCAGCTTGCAGAAGAGTATGCAGGCAAGGTGAAGATCGGAAAGATCAATGCGGAGGACAATCCGGATACCGCAGAGAAGTTTGATATCATGTCGATCCCGACCTTCGTATTTATCAAAAACGGAGAGATGGTTGACACAATGACCGGCGGAACAACAAAGCAGGTGCTTGCGCAGAAGCTTGACGCAATGCTGTAAGAACACAGCACGGAGGAATGACAATGTATGATCTGATCATTATCGGTTCCGGGCCTGCAGGAATGACCGCAGCGATCTACGGAGCCAGAGCAGAACTTGACATGATCGTGATTGAGAAAAACTTCATGAGCGGCGGTCAGGTCATCAATACCTATGAAGTAGATAACTATCCGGCGATGCCCGGTATCTCCGGCATCGATCTGTCAATGAAGATGCGCGAGCATTGCGACAATCTGGGTGTCAATTTCGTGACAGACGAAGTAACCGGAATCGAAGATCTGGGAGACAGGAAGCTGGTCAAAACCGTACAGGGAGAGTATGAGACCAAAGCGGTCCTGCTTGCTTCCGGTGCAGACCACAGCAGACTGGGAATCCCGGGTGAGGATACCTTTGGCGGCAGAGGCGTGTCCTATTGCGCGACCTGTGACGGCGCGTTTTTCCGCAATAAGACAACAGCTGTGATCGGCGGCGGTAATGTGGCGGTAGAGGATGCGATCTATCTGGCAAATCTTTGCGAAAAGGTTTACGTCGTACACAGAAGAGACGAGCTGCGTGCAGATAAAGTGCTGCAGAACAAGCTTCTCTCACTTGAAAATGTCGAGATGGTATGGAATTCCAATGCCGTTAGGATCGAGGGTGAGAAGAAGGCAGAGCGTCTGATCGTGAAGGATAAGTTCACGGAAGCAGAGAGAACGCTCGATGTTGACGGCGTGTTCGTAGCGGTCGGTATCGTGCCGAATGCAGAACCGTTTAACGGAATCGCAGATCAGGATCAGGCAGGATATTTTATCGCCGGAGAAGATGGCGCGACCAGTACACCGGGTATCTTTGTGGCAGGCGATCTTCGCGCGAAAGCACTTCGCCAGATCATCACAGCGGCCGGAGATGGCGCGAATGCGATCCATGCGATCCAGCAGTATCTGCTCCAGGGATAAATTTTAATAGGTGATATTTCATGAAAACCGTGTCGCCAGTAATTGCCGACACGGTTTTTTGGTGATATAATATCGATTTAGTGACATTTCAAAAATTTCCAATACATTCCAGGAGGATTGCAGGAATGAAAATATTAGCAAAGACATATGATCCCAAAGGGTTGGAAGACCGTCTTTATCAGAAGTGGGAAGATGGTCATTACTTCCATGCGGAGCCGAATCCCGACAAAAAACCGTTTACCATCGTGATGCCGCCGCCAAACATTACCGGTCAGCTTCATATGGGACACGCACTGGATAACACCATGCAGGATATCCTGACACGGTTTAAGAGAATGCAGGGATACGAGGCACTCTGGCAGCCGGGTACGGACCATGCAGCGATCGCGACGGAAGTGAAGGTCATTGAAAGCCTGAAAGAGCGCGGGATCGATAAGGATGATCTGACAAGAGAAGAGTTTCTGAAATATGCCTGGGAGTGGAGAGAAGAGTATGGCGGACGGATCGTTCGTCAGTTAAAGAAGCTTGGTTCTTCCGCAGACTGGGAGCGCGAACGTTTTACAATGGACGAAGGCTGTTCCGCAGCAGTCAAGGAAGTATTCCTGCGCCTGTACGATAAGGGTTATATTTACAAAGGATCCCGTATCATTAACTGGTGTCCGCTTTGCCAGACATCCATCTCCGATGCCGAAGTAGAGCATGAGGAGCAGACCGGACATTTCTGGCATATCAAATACCCGATCGCAGGGGAAGAAGGCAGATATGTTGAGATCGCAACAACACGTCCGGAGACCATGCTTGGCGATACCGCTGTTGCAGTCAATCCGGAGGATGAGCGCTATCAGGATCTGATCGGAAAGACTCTGATCCTGCCGATCGTAAACCGCGAGATCCCGGTTGTGGCAGATGCCTATGTTGACAAAGAGTTCGGTACCGGCTGCGTAAAGATCACGCCGGCGCATGACCCGAACGATTTTGAGGTCGGCAAACGTCATGATCTTCCGGAGATCAATATCATGAACGATGATGCGACGATCAACGCAAACGGCGGAAAGTACGAGGGTATGGACCGCTATGAAGCGAGAAAAGCCATCGTAAAAGAACTGGAAGATCTCGGACTGCTTGTGAAAGTCGTTGAGCATGTACATAGCGTCGGAACGCATGACCGCTGCCATACAACAGTAGAGCCGCTGATCAAGCCGCAGTGGTTTGTTGCGATGGAAGAGATGGCAAAGCCGGCGATCGCAGCATTAAAAGAAGGCCGTTTAAAATTTGTTCCGGAAAACTTCGGAAAGACATATCTTCACTGGTTAGAGGGAATCCGCGATTGGTGTATTTCCCGACAGCTCTGGTGGGGACACCGGATCCCGGCATACTATTGTGAGAGCTGTGGTGAGATGACAGTGTCGGCAGATGCGCCGAAGACCTGTCCGTGCTGCGGCAGTGATAAAATGAAGCAGGATGAGGACACACTGGATACATGGTTCTCCTCAGCACTCTGGCCGTTCTCAACACTTGGCTGGCCGGAGCAGACGAAGGATCTGGATTACTTCTATCCGACGGATGTACTGGTAACCGGATATGATATCATTTTCTTCTGGGTCATCAGAATGGTATTCTCCGGTCTGGAGCAGACCGGAAAAGAGCCGTTCCATACGGTACTGATCCATGGTCTCGTAAGAGATTCCCAGGGCCGTAAGATGAGTAAATCATTAGG
>JAZQEX010000053.1:0-13270 GCA_045539215.1 Eubacterium sp.
ATCAGGCTATGCGTGTAACAGGTGCTGCAGATCCGACGGTGTCCGTGAAAGATACATTACCCGGCAAGCTTCCGCAGATCAAGATCGTCCGCAGTGCTGCAGAGGGCTATAGCTCTTATGGTAACCAGATCGGTCTCGCAACCGGACTTGTAAAAGAAATTTATCATCCGGATTATGTCGCAAAGCGTATGGAGATCGGTGCTGTCATCGCAGCAGCTCCAAGACGCGCAGTACAGCGTCTCTCACCTGCACCGGGTGATGTGATCATCCTGCTTGGCGGCCGTACCGGAAGAGACGGCTGCGGTGGCGCGACCGGATCTTCTAAGGCACATACGACTGAATCGATCGATACCTGTGGTGCGGAAGTACAGAAGGGTAATCCGCCGACAGAGCGTAAGATCCAGCGTCTGTTCAGAAGAGAAGATGCTGCTCATCTGATCAAAAAATGTAACGATTTCGGTGCAGGCGGCGTATCCGTCGCAATCGGAGAACTCGCAGATGGGCTGCAGATCGATCTCGATAAAGTGCCGAAAAAATATGCCGGTCTGGACGGCACAGAACTTGCGATTTCCGAATCTCAGGAACGTATGGCTGTTGTCGTTGCTCCGGAAGATGTTGATACCTTTATGCAGTATGCTTCTGAAGAAAACCTGGAAGCAGTTGAAGTGGCTGTCGTTACAGAATCTCCCCGTCTTGTCTTAAACTGGCGTGGCAAAGAGATCGTAAACCTTTCCAGAGCTTTCCTTGATACCAACGGTGCGCATCAGGAGACGACCGTTATCGTTGATATCCCGGATGAAGAGAACTGCTGGCTGAGCGAGCCTGCATTATCCTCTGTAAAAGAAGCGCTGGATAATAAAGATTATAAATCCGCATGGCTCAATACACTGCGGGATCTCAATGTTTGTTCACAAAAAGGCCTTGTAGAACGTTTTGACGCCTCGATCGGTGCAGGCAGTGTCTACATGCCTTACGGCGGAAAATACCAGCTGACAGAGACACAGTCAATGGTTGCAAAAATCCCTGTTGCTGACGGAGAATGTGACAGTGTTACCATGATGAGTTACGGATTTGATCCGTATCTGTCCTCATGGAGTCCGTATCACGGTGCTGCATATGCAGTGATCGAATCCGTTGCCAAAATCGTTGCAAGCGGTGGAGATTTCCGCAAGATCCGCTTCAGCTTCCAGGAGTATTTCCGCAGAATGACTGCCGATCCGCATCGCTGGAGCCAGCCGTTCGCTGCATTACTCGGTGCTTACAAAGCACAGCTCGGGCTTGGCTTACCGAGTATCGGCGGTAAGGATTCCATGTCAGGAAGCTTTAATGAGATCGATGTGCCTCCGACACTGGTTTCCTTCGCAGTGGATGTTGCTAAGGCAGAGGATATCATCACACCGGAATTCAAAGACGGCGGCAATCGTCTGATCCGTTTCTCAATTGCTAAGGACGATTTTGATATGCCTGACTTCGAGCAGGTATGCCGTCTGTATGACGCGTTCTATGCATTAAACCGTGACAATTACATCCTTTCCGCATACGCTTTGGATGGCAAGGGTGTTGTGGCAGCAGTTAGTAAAATGGCATTCGGTAACCATCTTGGTGTCAAACTTCCTGATGTTACGAAAGAAGAAGCGTTCTATCCGGCATTTGGTGATATTGTTGCCGAAGTCCGCGAAGAAGAAGTTTCTACTGTCCTTGCATTTACCAGGGAAGCCGGTCTCGATGATTATGTTTCCGTTCTCGGACGTGTAACCTCTGATGGCATGTTCTCATATCACGGTATCGTTATTGACATGGATGAGGCAATGGACGCATGGAAAGAGCCGTTAGAGAAAGTATATCCGACGCGTTCCGGAAAAGACCAGACAGAATCCAAGGCAGAGCTTTATGATGCAAAAGACATCTATATCTGCAAGAATAAAGTGGCTAAGCCAAAAGTATTCATTCCGGTCATGCCGGGTACCAACTGCGAATATGATTCCGCACGTGCATTTATCGAAGCCGGTGCCGATGTTGATGTTCAGGTATTCCGTAACCTGACACCGCAGGACATCGAGGAATCTGTAGATCGCTTTGATGCAGCCATCAGACAGGCACAGATCATCATGTTCCCGGGCGGATTCTCAGCCGGTGATGAGCCGGAAGGTTCTGCAAAATTCTTTGCAACGGCATTCCGCAATGAAAAGATCAAAGAAGCGGTTCAGGATCTCGTATCTAACCGTGACGGTCTTTGCCTTGGTATCTGTAACGGATTCCAGACATTGATCAAGCTTGGTCTGGTACCATACGGCGAAATCTGCGAAGTATCACCGGCGGACGCACCGACCTTGACTTATAACCGCATCGGACGCCATATCTCAAAAATGGCGAATATCCGCGTGGTTTCAAACAAATCTCCGTGGCTTCAGGAAGCAGAACTTGGCGGAATCTATACAAATCCTGCTTCTCACGGTGAAGGACGCTTTGTAGCTTCTGAAGAGTGGCTCAAAAAGCTTGCTGAAAACGGACAGATCGCAACACAGTATGTGAATAAAGCCGGCAATCCGACAACAGATGAGGAATGGAACATCAATGCTTCTTACGGTTCGATCGAAGGTATCACAAGTCCTGACGGCCGGATCTATGGTAAGATGTGTCACTCCGAACGTCGCGGTGCACATGTAGCGATCAACATTTACGGCGAACAGGATATGAAGCTGTTCCAGTCGGGTGTTAACTATTTTCTGTAAGTAATAATAAAAATCAAAAGAAAGGGGTTTGCGCATTATTTAGCCGCAAACATAGGAAACAATTATGTCAGAGACAAAGGTAGTATTAGGACAGTACAAAGGAATTGAGGTTGCAAAACCGTTCTTTGAAGTAACAGAAGAAGAGATTCAGCTCGAGTTTCAGAAAGCTTGCGCACTGGCTTCCAAAAATGTTGAAAAAACAACTGAGCCGGCAGAAATGGGCGATCTTTTGACCATCGATTTTGTAGGTTACCTGAATGGTGAACCGTTCCCGGGCGGAGATGGAGAAAACTTCCCTCTGACACTTGGTTCCAATACTTTCATTCCGGGCTTTGAAGAGCAGCTTGTCGGTGCTAAAGCCGGCGATGTGGTAGACGTTGACCTGGCGTTCCCGGAAAAATACCATGAACAATCACTTGCAGGAAAACCGGTCGTATTTAAGGTTAAGGTTAACAGCATCCGTACCAATGCAGCACCGGAAATGTCTGATGAAGTGGTACAGATGGTATCACAGTGTAAGACTGTTGAAGAATTCCATAAATTTGTTCACGGCGAAATCTACAACAGCAAAAAGATGGAAGCTGCAAGAGTTCTGGAAGATGAAATCCTTGATAAGGTAATGAGTGTTTGTACCGTTGAAGTGACACCGGAAGCGATCAAAGAACGCAAGGATGGTCTGGTAAACAGCTTGACTGCACAGCTTCAGCAGAGCCAGATGTCACTTAATGATTATATGAAATATCACAATATCACACAGCAGGAGTTCGATGAGTACATGGAACGCGATGCAAAAACCATGCTCGAAGGCCAGGCAGTACTCGGAAAGATTGCTGAGATTGAAGGCCTTACCTGCAGTGAGGCAGAGCTGAACCGCGAATTAACAGAAATGGCCTTAAGTTATCATTTGGATTATGAGCAGATCATCGATGCACTTGGCGATGAGGGTAAAGCGATGATCCGTCAGGATATCCTTACCAGAAAAGCTCTGGATCTGATCGTTGAACACGCTGTCGTTACAGAGTAGGAAAGGGACATCTATGTTGCAGGCTGAACGAATTCGTATGTTACGGGATGAAATGCACAAAGAAGGAATCGACATTTATATCATCCCGACTGCTGATTTCCATGCTTCAGAATATGTTGGAGATCACTTTAAATGCCGGGAGTTTATTACCGGATTCACAGGATCCGCAGGTACTGCGGTAATCACTGCTGATCAGGCCGGTTTATGGACAGATGGCAGATATTTTGTACAAGCCGAACAGGAATTAAACGGAAGTGGCGTCACTTTGTTCCGTGCAGGAACAGAAGGGACGCCTTCTGTTCGTGAATACATAAAAAGTATCCTGTTCGAAAAATGCTGTATCGGTTTTGATGGCCGATGCATATCAGATAAAAGTGGCGCGGAATATATAAAACTTGTCCAGACGGTAAAAGGCACCATTCGTATGGATGTGGATCTTGTCGGCAGAATCTGGAAAAACCGTCCGGAACAAAAATCATCCCCTGTCCGGATTCTTGACGAATCCGTAACAGGAGAATCAATATCATCCAAATTGTCACGCATTCGCGAAAAGATGAAGGAAGAACAGACAGATGTCCACATTATCAGTTCCTTATATGATATCAGCTGGATCTTGAACCTGCGCGGGGATGACATCAGTCATGTTCCGGTTTTTTTATCCTTCCTGTTTTTAACAGACGCAAAAGCAGACCTCTTTATTTCCGAAGAATGCATCTCTGAAGATGTACGCCGCTATTTGAATGCTGCCGGTGTGCGCATCTTTTCATATGATACGGTCTATGAAACAGCTGCGTCTATACCTGCTGCCTCTAACGTTCTTTTAGACAGAGAATCCGTGAATGCGCTTCTTGTCAGTTGCCTGAATGAAAACATTCAGATCACAGATCAGATGAATCCTTCTGAGCTTATGCGTGCGATCAAAAATGAGACTGAGATTGCATGTACAAAACGCGCCCATATCCGAGACGGCGTCGTTATGACAAAGTTCATTTACTGGCTTAAGAAAAACATCGCTGACGCAGATCTGACGGAATATGATGCCGCACAATACTTAGACGGACTTCGTCTTGCGCAGGAGGAATGTACCGATCTGTCTTTTGACACCATTAGTGCATACGGTCCCAATGCTGCCATGATGCATTATCAGGCGAAAAAGGATACGGCTGCAAAGCTTGCGCCCTGCGGAATGCTTCTGGTAGACTCCGGTGGCCAGTATACAGACGGTACAACAGATATTACAAGAACCATTCTGCTTGGACCGGTTACACAAGAGCAAAAGGAATCCTATACCAGAGTTCTGATCGGCAACCTCCGTCTGGCGGACGTTAAGTTTTTACAGGGCTGCACAGGATATACGCTGGATATTCTGGCCCGTGAAAAATTATGGGCTGCAGGAATTGACTATCGTTCCGGTACCGGCCATGGCGTCGGACATATCCTGAATGTACATGAAGGACCGAACGCTTTCCGATGGAAGCGATCTGTACCATATTCAGAAAACGATATCATTCAGCCCGGAATGATCACTACCGACGAACCCGGCTGCTATATTGACGGAGAATACGGCATACGTATTGAGAATGAATTGTTATGTGTTCCGGACGAAAAGAATGAGTACGGACAGTTTTTAAGATTTGAACAGCTGACGTTTTGCCCGATCGATACAGACGGGATCGATGCTTCTTTCATGACAGAGGAAGATCTTGACCGTCTGAATCAGTACCACAAAATGGTATATGAAGTGATTTCACCATATCTTGATGAAGATGAAAAAGAATGGCTTCATCAGTGTACACAGGAGATTTCCCATGAATCATAAAATCGTTTTGATCGATGGACACAGCATTGTAAACCGAGCCTTTTACGGCGTTCCTGATCTGACCAATTCCGAAGGACTGCACACCAACGCAATCTACGGATTCTTAAATATCATGTTAAAGATTCTCGAGGAAGAGAATCCGACACATCTGATCATCGCCTTCGACCGTTCTGAACCGACGTTCCGTCATCAGATGTATGACGATTACAAAGGAACCAGAAAGCCGATGGCAGATGAACTGCGTGAACAGATTCCGGTCTTAAAGGAAGTTCTGCATGCAATGGGAATCATGACGGTAGAACAGCCCGGCATCGAAGCGGATGATATCCTGGGAACGCTTGCCTGCAATGCGCAGAAAGATGGCTGGACTGTCAGGATCATTTCCGGTGACAGAGACCTGTTACAGCTTGCAACAGATCAGATCATGATCCGTATCCCGAAGACTAAACAGGGCCGCACAACGGTAGAAGACTACTATGCAGAGGATGTCAAAGCCGCTTATGGTGTAACGCCTAAGGAATTCATCGACGTCAAAGCACTTATGGGAGACAGTTCGGATAATATTCCGGGTGTTCCGGGAATCGGTGAAAAAACGGCAACGAAACTGATCGCAGAATATGGGTCGATTGAAAACACCTATGCACACTTAGAAGAGGTTAAACCGCCTCGTGCAAAAAATGCTTTAACAGATCATTATGACATGGCAGAAATGAGCAAGATCCTTGCCACGATCAAAACAGATGCCACGCTGGATATCGATCCGGAGCAGGCTGTTTTAGAGAATCTGTTTACAGAGGAAGCATATCCGTATTTCAAACGTCTTGAGTTCAAAAATATGCTTGCACGTTTCGATGGCGCTCCGGTACAAAATGATGTTTCCGAATCATTCCGTTATCTGCGTACCGAAAAGGAACTGTCAGCATTTTTAGACGAATTGTCAAAAGAGACCATCGGTTTTGCCGTATTCGACGATCCGAATGCTGATATGCATTGTGATGCGAATGGTCAGCATCTGCTTGCTTTCGTAGAAGCAGAGCAGAAAAAGGAACGCCTCTTTGCTGTTTCCTTATCTGATCAAAACGGACATGCTGCAACCATCCGTACCGGAGAACTTACCGGCGATCAGATCATCGCCTGCATCAATTCCCTTCTGATGGATGCCAAAACGCTGATCACACCGGATCTTAAGGATTGCCTTTCATTTGTCCCGGCTTTGAAAGAGAGAAGCGTTTATGATATGCATGTTGCGGCATATCTTCTTGACCCGTTAAAAAGCAGCTACACATATGATGATATCGCAAAAGACCATCTTGACCGTTTGCTTCCTTCCAGAGAAGACCTCTTCGGCAAGCTAAAGGACGAGAAGGCCATTCTCGAACAACCGGAAGCGTATGAAAAGATGGCAGCATATACTGCATGGACCATGGCAAATGCATGGAACCGGGTAGAGACTGCACTTCATGATACCGGTATGTGGGAATTGTATAAGGATCTGGAGCTTCCGCTCATCCGTGTATTATTTGATATGGAACAGGAAGGCATCCGTGTAGATGCAAAGGCATTAAAAGCTTACGGCGATCAGCTTGCCGAAAGCATTGCCATACTTGAAAAAGAGATTTATCAGGAAGCCGGAGAGGAGTTTAATATCAACTCTCCCAAACAGCTTGGTGTGATCCTGTTTGAAAAAATGCAGCTTCCTTTTGGCAAAAAGACAAAAACCGGATATTCTACGGCAGCAGACGTTCTGGAACGACTGGCACCGGATTATCCTTTTGTATCTAAGATACTGGAATACAGACAGCTGACCAAGTTGAAATCCACCTATGCCGATGGCTTGGCAGGATTTATCGGTGAAGATGGACGGATTCATTCAACGTTCCATCAGACCATCACCGCAACAGGAAGACTCAGCAGTGCGGATCCAAACCTGCAAAACATCCCGATCCGTATGGAACTCGGCCGGCAGCTGCGCAAGGTATTTATTCCAAAAGACGGTTACATCCTGATCGATGCGGATTATTCTCAGATTGAACTGCGTGTGCTTGCACATATGTCTGGAGATGAAAATCTGATCGCTGCCTACCAGGCAGAAAAAGACATTCACAGGATCACTGCCTCACAGGTATTCCATGTGCCGTTTGATGAGGTTACCGATCTGCAAAGACGTAATGCGAAGGCAGTTAACTTTGGAATCGTATATGGCATCAGCTCATTCGGTTTGAGCCAGGATCTTTCTATCAGCCGGAAAGAGGCGCAGGAATACATCGACCGGTATTTTGAGACTTATCCTGGCATCAAAGCATTCCTTGACAGACTTGTTGCAGATGCGAAGGATACCGGTTATGCTTTAACAATGTATGGAAGAAGACGCCCCGTACCTGAGCTTTCTTCCAGCAACTATATGCAGCGACAGTTTGGCGAGCGTATTGCCATGAATTCCCCGATTCAGGGAACCGCTGCCGACATTATTAAGATTGCAATGCTTCGGGTCTATAACAGACTGAAAGCGGAACAGTTAAAATCCCGCCTGATCCTGCAGGTCCATGATGAACTCCTGATCGAAACAGCATCTGATGAGATCAAACAGGTAAAACAGATCTTATCTGAAGAGATGCAGAACGCCGCAAAGCTTAGCGTTTCTTTGGAGATCGGCATGCAGGAAGGGAATAACTGGTACGAAGCACACTAAACAATAGGAGAGCTTATGCTTTTAATAGGAATTACAGGCGGCGTTGGCGCCGGAAAAACTGCGATCCTGAACTATATCAAAGAGAATTATAACAGCCGCATCCTTGTCGCGGACGAGATCGCACATGACCAGATGGAGCCGGGCACCGCTTGTTATCAGACTTTATCTGAACTGTTTTCCGGAGAGGACATCTTTCTTCCGGAAGGCGGATTTGATCGGTTAAAACTGGCAAAGGTCATTTTTAATGACACTGAAAAACGAAACCGGCTGAATGCGATCGTCCATCCAGCCGTACACGCTTATGTCATGGAACAGATCGAGGCAGAGAGAAAGGCAGACAAACTGGATCTGCTTGTTTTAGAAGCTGCCTTGCTGATCGAGGCAGGATATTCTGACGTCTGTGATGAAATCTGGTACATTTATACCAGCAGAGAAAATAGAATGCACCGACTGATGGAATCGCGCGGTTATTCAAAAGAAAAAACAGAAACCATCATGGCATCGCAATTGTCAGAAGACGAGTTCAGAAAACATTGTACTGTCGAGATCGATAACAACGGCGCCCATGAAGAAAGCTTCCGTCAGATCGATCGGGCCCTTATTGCAAGGGGGATCACAAAATGATGGAATTATGTAGTATCGCAAGCGGCAGCAGCGGAAACTGTATCTATGCCGGAACCGATCATGTACACCTTCTGGTCGACACCGGTATCAGCAAAAAGAAGATTGAAGCCGGTCTGTCGGAAATCGGATTGAAACCGGAAGAGATCGACGGGATCCTGATCACACATGAACACAGTGATCATGTCAAAGGACTTGGTGTAATGTCCCGAAAATACGGGATTCCCATCTATGCTACACCGGGAACGATCCGTGCGATCGAGTACGAAGGGAAACTTGGCGAGATCGATCATTCCCTGTTTCATCCGATCACTCCGGAAACAGAGTTCTCAATCGGAGAGATAACGATTCATCCGATCCGCACATCACATGACGCAGCAGAACCGGTCGCTTACCTCATGAAAAGCGGGAATCGTTCCATCGGAGTTATCACAGATTTGGGTAAGTACGACCATTCTCTGGTAGACAAGCTGCAAAACATCGATGTATTATTATTAGAGGCCAATCACGATGTTAATATGCTGCAGGTTGGTGTTTATCCATATTATCTGAAACAAAGAATCCTCGGCGACAAAGGCCATCTTTCAAACGAAACCTGCGGACAGCTGCTGGATGAAGTGTTACATGATGATATGAAAAAGGTCTTGCTCGGACATCTGAGTAAGGAAAACAATTATCCTCAGCTGGCATATGAGACCGTAAAAATGGAAATCACGATGGGCAGCTCTCCTTATCAGGGAAATGACTTCCCGATCGAGATCGCTCCAAGAGATTCGTTATCAGAATTGATCACGATATAACAGAAAGGAAAGATTATACATGGAAGATCGTGCAAAACGTGCTGTTATCACAGTCGTCGGAAAGGATACCGTCGGTATCATCGCAAAGGTTTGTACCTATCTGGCAGAGCATAAGATCAATGTTCTGGACATTTCACAGACCATTGTTCAGGAATATTTTAATATGATGATGATCGCAGATTTCTCACAGGCGGATCAGCCTTTTTCAAAGACATCAGAAGATATCGCCAAGCTTGGTGAAGAGATCGGTGTAGTGATCAGATGTCAGAAGGAAGAAATCTTTGATATGATGCACCGCATCTAACGGTATCAGGAAGGACATGATTTATGATCAATATATTTGAAGTGAATGAAACGAATGAGATGATCGAACATGAACATCTGGATGTTCGTACCATTACACTTGGCATCAGTCTTTTAGACTGTATGGATTCTGATCTCGAGAAACTGAATCAGAAAATCTATCAGAAAATGACGACACTTGCAAAAGACCTTGTCTCCACAGGAGAAACGATCGAGCAAAATTACGGTATTCCGATCGTTAACAAGCGCATTTCTGTTACCCCGATCGCACTGATCGGTTCGGCCGCATGCAAATCTCCGGAAGATTATGTTACGATTGCAAAAACACTGGATCGTGTCGCGCATGAAGTGGGTGTAAATTTTATTGGCGGTTATTCCGCACTTGTTTCAAAAGGCATGACACCATGCGATGAAATGCTGATCCGTTCCATTCCACAGGCTCTGGCCGAGACAGAACTGGTATGCAGTTCCGTCAACCTCGGATCCACCAAAACCGGTATCAATATGGATGCGGTTCGTCTGATGGGTCAGATCGTAAAACAGACTGCGGAATATACTAAGGAGAAGGATTCCTTCGGATGTGCAAAGCTTGTCGTATTCTGTAATGCTCCGGATGACAATCCGTTCATGGCCGGCGCATTCCATGGCGTGACTGAAGCCGATGCGATCATCAATGTCGGCGTCAGCGGACCTGGCGTTGTAAAAACTGCTTTGACAAAAGTCAGAGGAGAAAGCTTTGAAGTCCTCTGTGAAACGATCAAAAAGACTGCATTTAAGATCACCCGTGTCGGACAGCTTGTTGCAAAAGAAGCTTCCCGTATGATGGGCATTCCGTTTGGTATTATCGATCTTTCTCTTGCACCGACACCGGCAGTCGGAGATAGTGTTGCTGAGATTTTGGAAGAAATCGGCCTGGAATGTGCAGGCGCACCGGGTACCACAGCAGCACTGGCACTTTTAAATGACCAGGTGAAAAAGGGCGGTATTATGGCTTCTTCTTATGTCGGAGGTCTTAGCGGCGCCTTTATCCCGGTCAGCGAAGACCAGGGTATGATTGATGCGGTTCGCATGAATGCACTGACGCTTGAAAAACTTGAAGCCATGACCTGCGTATGTTCGGTCGGACTTGATATGATCGCGATTCCGGGAGATACTTCGGAAAGCACGATTGCCGGCATCATCGCAGATGAAATGGCGATTGGTATGGTCAACCAGAAAACAACAGCGGTACGTATTATTCCTGTCATCGGAAAAGATGTGGGAGAGCAGGCTGAATTCGGAGGCTTGCTCGGATACGCACCGATCATGCCGGTAAACCGGCACAGTTGTGAAGCATTTGTTTCACGCCAGGGCAGAATCCCTGCTCCGGTACATTCATTTAAGAACTAATCAAAGGAGGGGTTATCATGGAATTTAAATCTATCGCAGCAAGACTTAGTGAGAATGCTTATCCGGGACGCGGCATCATCATCGGCCGGACACCGGACGGAAGCAAAGCAGTAACCGCATATTTTATTATGGGACGCAGCACCAACAGCCGCAATCGCGTGTTTGTAGAAGACGGTGAGGGCATCCGCACGGAAGCATTTGATCCGTCCCTGATGGAAGATCCGAGCCTGATCATTTATGCACCGGTCCGTGTACTTGGAAACAAGACGATCGTTACCAACGGCGATCAGACCGATACGATCTATGCCGGTCTTGACAAACAGCTTACATTCGAAGCATCCTTAAGAAGCCGTAAGTTTGAGCCGGACGCACCGAATCTGACACCCCGTATTTCCGGTGTTATGCATGTGGAAGGTGGAAACTTTAGCTATGCAATGTCCATTTTAAAGAGCAACAACGGCAATGAAGCTGCATGCAACCGCTATACGTTTGCATATGAGACACCGATCGCAGGTGAAGCAAGATTCATCCATACTTATATGAGTGACGGAAATCCGCTGCCAAGCTTTGAAGGCGAGCCGGAGCTGTGCGAGACCGTTGATGACATCGATGCTTATACCGAGCTTCTTTGGAACAACTTAAATGAAGACAATAAAGTGTCCTTATTCGTCCGCTATATTGATATCGCAGATGGTTCCTATGAGACACGTATTGTAAATAAAAACCAGTAATCTTAAAAATAATCAAGATAGGGGAGATGAAACAATGAAAGAACTGGAATTAAAGTATGGCTGTAATCCGAATCAGAAGCCGTCAAGAATCTTTATGAACGAAGGCGAGCTTCCTGTAACCGTATTAAACGGAAAACCGGGATACATCAATTTCCTGGATGCGTTTAACGGCTGGCAGCTCGTAAAAGAGTTAAAAGAAGCGACAGGACTTTGTGCAGCAACTTCTTTTAAACATGTATCTCCGGCTGGCGCAGCAGTAGGGCTGCCACTGACAGAGATCGAGCGCAAAATCTATTGGGTAGATGACTGTGGAGAATTATCTCCGTTGGCTTGCGCATATGCAAGAGCACGTGGCGCAGACCGCATGTCATCATTTGGTGATTTCATTTCTCTGTCTGATGTATGTGATGCAGATACTGCAAAACTGATCAAACGTGAAGTATCGGATGGTGTGATCGCACCGGGATACACACAGGAAGCTCTGGACATCTTAAGCCAGAAGAAAAACGGCAATTACAATGTCATCCAGATCGATCCGGATTATGTACCGGACCCGATCGAGCATAAAGAAGTATTCGGCGTTGTATTTGAACAGGGTAGAAATGAACTTAAGATCGACCGTGATTTCCTTAGCAATGTTGTAACAGAGAACAAAGAGATTCCGGATTCTGCAAAGATCGATCTGATCATTGCACTGATCACTCTGAAATATACACAGTCCAACTCTGTATGCTATGCAAAAGGCGGTCAGGCAATCGGTATCGGCGCCGGTCAGCAGTCCCGTATCCATTGCACAAGACTGGCTGGTCAGAAGGCTGATAACTGGTATCTTCGTCAGTCTCCGCAGGTACAGAATCTTCAGTTTGTTGATGGCTTAAGTCGTGCCAACAGAGACAATGCGATTGATGTTTATATCGGTGATGAATATGAAGACGTTCTCCGCGAAGGAGAGTGGCAGAAGATCTTCAAAGAGAAACCGCCGGTATTTACCAGAGAAGAGAAGAAAGCATGGCTCGCAGGAAACACAGATGTCGCACTTGGTTCTGATGCGTTCTTCCCGTTTGGCGATAACATTGAACGTGCAAGAAAGAGCGGTGTAAAATACATTGCTGAGCCGGGCGGATCCATCCGTGATGACAATGTCATCGAGACCTGCAACAAG